>JAOUQA010000194.1 GCA_029879605.1 Gammaproteobacteria bacterium | reverse complement strand
ATATCACTTAACTGTCCGCTAACGGTAAAAACATCAATAATCTCGGCCACATCCATCACAGCCACGCGCAATACCTGGGCCTGTTTAAATTTTCGCAGCACATCCATCTGCTGCTCCAGGTCATCAGCAGGAACATGGGATAACATCACCTCCAGTTCTTCCATCAATTGTCGGCGATCTGGCAGGGCATAGAGTGCTTCTGGATCAAGTAATTCATCCAGCAAAATAGGGTATCGAGTCAACAGGCTGGCAATCCATGAACTCTCTGAACACAGTCTAATCAGCTGTTTCAGGGCTGACGGGTACTCAATCAGCAGGGCGAGATACACACTGCGTCTAACCACCGCCTGTAACAGGTTAATTAGCCGTTTAATCAGTTCTGCCTGGTTACCAATGAGCAGCATCTCGTTAAGTAATAAGGGCAT
This sequence comes from Gammaproteobacteria bacterium, assembly GCA_029879605.1. GTDB lineage: Bacteria > Pseudomonadota > Gammaproteobacteria > SZUA-229 > SZUA-229 > JAPHQX01. The sequence goes on along the minus strand of JAOUQA010000194.1, from coordinate 4,399 downwards.
CAGGGTATCCAGTCGCTGCTGAGCCTGACCCGATAAAGATCTGACCAGTGATGAATCCCTGAAACTGGTCAGCAGGCGAAAAATTTCCTGGCCTTCCGTCACACCTTCTTCCTGTAACAGCTCTATGGCCTCAGTTTCCTCCAGCTGACTTCGCCAGATACTGGCCAGTGCATTCTCCGGCTGCGTAGTGTCATCTCCTGCAAACTGGGGGGCTGCAAAAACATCTTCAAAATGACCATGTACTGTCTGCCGACAATGCTCAACCGCTGTGCTTAAAACATCCCAGTCCGCACAGTCCATCGCCAGCGCCATACTTGCCTGTACCAGTTCATCCTCCGGTAAACTATGGGTTTGTTTATCACCATACATCTGTAACCGATTTTCAAGACGTCGCAGAAAATCATAACTATCCAGTAATTCGGCAACAGCATCTTCCTGTAAATAACCCTTGTCAGCTAACAGGGGTAGCACTTTCAAAATACTACGCACCTGCAATTCTGGTTCGCCACCACCCCGGATTAACTGGTAAGTCTGGCCAATAAATTCAATTTCTCGAATACCACCAAGACCCAGTTTGATATTTTGTTTATGTCCCTTGCGTTTAATTTCACTATCAATCAACGATTTCATTTCCCGAATCGCTTCAAATGCACCAAAGTCCAGGTAGCGCCGATAGACAAAGGGATGCAACATCTCCATAAGCTGTTTGCCCGCCTCGCGGTCACCACCGATAACCCGTGCTTTTATCATGGCATAACGTTCCCAGTCACGACCCTGGGTCTGATAATAATTTTCCATGGCTGCAAAACTCATCACCAGGGGACCACTATCACCATAAGGCCTCAGGCGCATATCAACTCGAAATACAAAACCATCGGCAGTTACATCATTAAGGGCTTTGATGATCCGCTGCCCAAGACGAATAAAATACTGACTATTCGCCATAACACGTGCACCCTCGATCTCGCCTTCTTCAGGGAAAGCAAAAATCAGGTCAATATCTGAAGAATAATTAAGCTCATAACCACCAAGCTTACCCATACCCAGCACAATAAGCTTCTGCTCTTCAGCTTCAGCATTTCGAGGCACACCCAGGGAAGCGGATTGCTCCTGATGCAAAAAAGTTACTGTCTGATCAACACAGGCTTCTGCCAGGCATGTCAGGTTGTTCAGGGTTTCAATGGTTGTCGCCTGGTTACTAAGATCCCGCCAGGCAATTCGTAGCATTTCACGATTACGAAAATGCCTTAAACATTGCATTAAAGCATTATCATTATTTGCAGCAACACTCGTAAGCAACTGCTGTAATTCGAGCTGGTAATCTTCCAGTGTTTTACTAGCCTGCAAACTATCCTGATCAACTAACTCAAACCACATCGAAGGCTTTCGGTTACAAAGAGACGCTAAAAAATCACTACAGGCAAACATCCTGCCAAATAATGTTAACTCAACACCGGGGTCCGACGAAAAATTTTCACGCTCACAGGACTGCACCCATGTCTCCCAGTGCATCTGCACTTTATGATGCAAAAGTCCGGGAACATCCTTACACAATAAAGCCAGTGATGCTGTCTGGTTAGCGCTCATGAAAAAGGTATTTTGAGAGAGAATGGAAATTAATAATTAACGAAATTTCTTAATCTTGCAAATCATTTCGTAAGCATTTTTGATTTGCTGTGCTTTTTCAGTTGCCTGGTCAAGCTGTTCTTTTGATGAATTCCTGGCCAGCAATTTATCAGGATGATACTGGCTCATTAAACGACGATACGCCAGTTTAATATCTTTCTGTTTACTCCAGCGACTGACACCTAGTATTGCACAGGCGTCGGTTAGCCCCATAGGCCTGCTGGATGGTTTAGCATCTGCTGCAGATTTCTGAACATTTGTTGCCCGGTATTCAATACGTTGCAAAACACTTTTTGATATATCCAGTCGTTTACCAATACGCTGTAAAATATTTTTTTCTTTAGCGTTTAAATCTGAATCTGCAAATGCCAGCTTAAGCTGAATTTCTACAAACAAATGCAATACACTCACCCGATGATGACAGGATTTGTAAAATCGCGTTAAAACCGCATCCAGGTTAAAATCAGATTGTTTGCCCTCGTTGAATAAGCGAATGGCCAGGCGCTTATAATCAGGCTGCAGATTAAAATAATCCATGACACTGGCCGCATAAGTGATTTCAGATTCCTGAATACGACCATCAACTTTAGCTATGGCACCCATAGCTGAAAAAGTTGTAATAAAAAAAGCACTCTGGACAGGACTTGCATATTCAGACCCGGCTAGGCCCTGTACACATTCCTGCCACCAGTCATCCAGTGAATCACCAAATAGTCTATCGGCCAGACTGTCTGGACGAATAGATCTGAATGTTTGACTAATTGCTTCAGCGATACGGGCCACAGTAAATCATGCTCGTCATTTTTTATTGTTAACTGAAAGATACGACACTTTTTAACAAAAATAAAGAGCGAGAACATATAAATATCTATATAAAATAATAAATTAGCCAATATTGTTAAAATTTATATCAAGTTAACCCTAAAATAACTCAATATCGTCATCACTGGATGAAACCTGCTCCGTTAACTGCCTCATCCGGGATATCACATCCTGTATATCCTCACCTCGCATAATGGCATCAAATAACTCCCGTTCCTCAGCCATGCTATAACGGCTACAGATTGATTGTTGTAGCTCATTCCATTCAGCCGGGGAATACAGTCGCCCCTGGTTACCGACCAGCTCACCCAGCTTTGATAAGCTATCAACTACATGCTCCAGGCGTTGTGTCAGTTTGTCGTAAAACTGAAAAGCGATAATCGCCTGGGTGGTTTTTTCACTAATAGCAGCACAATGTTCAGTGACATCCTGCTTTAATACATCCGATACGTCATACTGAACAAACAGTTCACGGGTACAGTTCTCAAGCAGGGTCATAGTTTCTGACATCGATGTAAAAGAATCAGTCAACGCATTAACCGATTTCTCACCATCACGCATGGAAAAATCAATCTGGGCCGCTGCCAGTCTGAGCATCGATATGGTTTCCTTGACCTGGCTCCAGTCCAGATCAGGATTAGCTGAAGATGATTTTATTTTTGCTATATGTTCTGAAGATGAGTGACTCATTTAATGTGCTTCCTGACTACTGTTGTATCTGTTAAGTGTAGCCAATCACATCAAACTAATACGTTGAAAGAACTGAGGTTATTGTACCGGGTGCACCATGGATGCTGCCAGTCGAGCACGTCCCCTGGCTTCATCAACATCACCTCCTGTTGCAACCACCACACCCATGCGTCTGCGCTGAAAGGATTCCGGTTTACCAAACAGGCGAATATCGGTTCCCTGTACCGACAGGGCCTGCTCAATATTTTCAAAACTGATGCCCGTTTCATCCATACCGCCATAAATCACGGCACTGGCACCCTCGTTACGCAAAGTAGTGTCCACAGGCAAACCCAGTATGGCCCTGGCATGCAGCTCAAATTCACTTTGCCACTGACTGATCAGGGTCACCAGACCCGTGTCATGAGGCCGGGGACTGACTTCACTGAAATAAACCTCGTCGCCCTTGATAAACAGTTCAACGCCAAAAATACCCTTACCACCCAGTGCATTGGTAACCTGTTCAGCGATCCGACGCGATTCGTCCAGTGCCTTTGCTGACATGAGCTGTGGCTGCCAGCTCTCGACATAATCCCCATCTTTCTGGATATGACCTACGGGGGCACAAAAATGAGTTTCAATCTCACCCTGCGCATTCAGGGCACGCACAGTTAACTGGGTAATTTCATAATCAAACTCAACCACGGCTTCGACAATCACTTTCCCCTGGTTTACTCGTCCCGCCTGCATGGCGTAATTCCAGGCTATAGATAAATCATCGGCTGATTCAAGCCGTGACTGACCTTTACCCGAAGAAGACATGACCGGTTTAACAATACAGGGATAGCCAATACCATCATCAATCACCCGCTGCATCTGTTCCAGGCTCTCAGCAAAAGCATAACCAGATGTTGGCAGCCCCAGTTCCTCTGCTGCCAGTCGACGAATACCTTCCCGATTCATGGTGAGCTGAGTTGCCCTGGCTGTCGGAATAACTTCTGCCAGGCCATCCGCTTCGATATCTGCCAGCGTATCAGTTGCAATCGCTTCTATTTCCGGCACGATCAGATGAGGTTTTTCCTGCTCCACCAGTTGACGCAAACTCGCACCATCGGTCATATCAATCGTATAAGCACGATGGGCAACCTGGTGTCCCGGTGCATTTTCATAACGATCCACTGCAATCACCTCAACACCCAGGCGTTGCAGTGCGATGATCACTTCCTTACCCAGCTCGCCACTACCCAGTAGCATTACCCTGGTAGCAGAATCTGATAAAGGT
>JAOUQA010000193.1 GCA_029879605.1 Gammaproteobacteria bacterium | reverse complement strand
TTACTTGTTGATGTTGATGTTGATGTTGCGCATTTTCATATTTTTCAACATCAGATTTCTCCCTCGGTTTTTGCGCCATTAAAAAATAAAAATATACCTTTGGTTCTTACTTTGCATGATCTCAAGCCTATTTGTCCAAATTATAAGATGTTTACCAATGGTGAGGTATGTGAAAAGTGTAAAGGTCAAAAGTTTTATAACTGCCTGATAAATAAGTGCACAAAAGGGTCTGTTATAAAGAGCCTGGTTAATGTTGTAGAAATGTATTTCCATTACCTGATGAGATATTATCAGAATGTGGATAAATATATTGCTGTAAGTAAATTTTATCAGCGAAAAATGATTGAGTTTGGTTTTCCAGAAGAGCAGGTTGCATATATTCCCAATTATATTGATATTGATAAATTTGCTTATTCAGATGTTGATGACAGGTATGCAATATATTTTGGTCGCCTGTCAGAAGAAAAAGGACTGGAAACTCTGCTGGATGCATCTAAATTATGCCCGGAAATACCCCTGGTGATTGTTGGCTCAGGACCACAGGAAGCTGAGCTTCAGAGCTATGTAAAAAAGAATGCTATATCAAATGTCAGCTTCGCTGGTTTTAAGTCTGGTGCTGATTTAACTGAGTTACTTTCAAAAGCCAGTTTTAGTGTGCTCCCATCAAAATGGTATGAAAACTGTCCAATGTCAGTCCTGGAATCACTTGCAATAGGAAAACCAGTAATAGGTGCAGATATTGGCGGTATACCAGAATTGATCAATCATGAAGTTGATGGTCTTATTTATATAAATGATGACCCGAATGACCTTGCAGCTAAAATGCAAATATTATGGCAAAAGCCTGAATTGTGTATCGAAATGGGTATCAGGGGAAGGGAAAAGGTTGCCAGTGATTTTAATAAACAAAAGCATTACGAGAGCTTGTTGTCTGTTTACAAAAACTTAATATAAGAATATATGTATGCACTTATGAATTAGTAGTTGTATAGTGTCTCGGACTTAAGAATATGTTGTTTTGAATGTGGTTATAAGCTACATTAAAATGCTTTGATATGACAAAAAGATGAATCATTAAATCAGAGTATACTGAAATGCCTGTCATGTTAGAAGTCTTCTGATTTTAATAAAATTTGTCTTGTATGTGAAAATATACAGTTATATGGCGTTGAAAGATAAGAATATTTGTTGAATTAATTGATTAAGTCTTTTCATGTTAAATATGGTTAGAATTAGAGATCATTTTTTTATCAGGAAACTCATTTTAGAGAGCCCAAAAAAGCTGTTCTAAGGAAATTAATCCTCAAAATTGTATAAGAAATGTTACTAGAGTGTGAGGTAATGCATGACATCTATGGAAAATAATAACGAAATTATTCTATGGAAAGAATCTCTTTTTATGTGGGGTGCAATTATTGGCGCGGTCTTATTATTGATCCTGGCTGCGCACGATGGCTTGTCCGAAATGGTAAGGGCATGGGAAACAAGAGAGGAATATAGTCATGGCTATATGATTCCTGTTATCACCTTGTTTCTTATCTGGCAAAAATCTGATCATTTATCTCGAATGCCTTTTGTTGGTAGTTGGTACGGCCTTGGTGCGCTAATCATCGGCATTACAATCATTTTGATAGGAAATCTTGGGGCTATTGCTACAGTCATACAATATGGTTTTTTAATTTCGTTAATTAGTGTTGCTTTTGCTTTAACAGGAGTTAACGCATTTAAGCAAATTATAATTCCATTGTTGATACTTGGCTTTATGATGCCTTTACCAAGTTTTGTCTTGCTTGGATTATCATCAGAACTACAATTGATTTCATCTCAATTGGGTGTGGCAGTAATACGGTTATTTGATATTAGTGTTTACCTCGAAGGTAATGTCATTGATCTCGGATCCTACAAACTTCAGGTAGTTGAAGCTTGTAGTGGACTTAATTACTTGTTTCCACTCATGAGCCTGGCATTTGTTGCAGCTTACTTCTATCATGCGCCGATCTGGAAACGTGCCATTATTTTTCTTTCAAGTATCCCTGTAACCATACTCATGAATAGCTTCAGAATAGGTGTTATTGGAGTACTTGTAGAGTACTGGGGACAGTCACAGGCAGAAGGTTTTTTGCATGACTTTGAAGGATGGGTTGTGTTTATGGCCTGTATTGCCATCCTTATTCTCGAAATGTGGTTATTGAATAAAATAGGAGGCAATAACAAGTCATTGCAGGAAGTCTTTGGTTTTGAGTTTCCCGAGTCTCCTCCTGAAAGTGCTCAGGTTAATAAACGTAAGTTACCAACGCCTTTTAAGGCGGTTATGGCATTACTGGTCATTGCTTCTGCAGGTATTTTTGCGTTGGGTAAAAATGAGAATATTATCCCTGAGCGTGAGAATTTTATTGAGTTTCCAATGGTAATAGGGGAGTGGAATGGTAAGCGTGATCGTCTGGAGCAAATATATCTGGATGCATTGAAGCTAGATGATTATGTTATCGCTGATTATCATAATAGTAATGGTGAGAAAGTGAATTTCTATTCAGCTTATTATGAGACTCAACAAGCAGGTGAAGCTGCTCATTCGCCCAGAACCTGTATTCCAGGTGGTGGTTGGAGAATCAAATCACATGATCAGAAAATTATTAAAGGGTTGACAAGTGTCAATGGTGGCCCACTTAGTGTGAATCGTTTGCTTATCCAGAAGGGTGATTTTACTCAGGTTGTTTATTACTGGTTCAAGATGCGTGAACGAAATCAGACAAGTGAATATAGTCTTAAATTGTACTTGATATGGGATGCTATTACTCGGAATAGAACGGATATGGCGCTTGTGCGTTTTACTACTGTTTCTATGGGTAGTGAGAATATAGCAGATGCAGATGCACGGATTGAATCCCTGTTAAATGAAGTTTATCCAGTTTTAAATAAATATATACCGGAATAAGGTGATTTTTGTGTGAGTTTTGATCTGGAATTGAATCGAGATCAATTGAATTTAAGTCAGGTTGATTTTTCAATGAATTTTTTCAGGGAATAAAGTAACTGATACGGGAAATTGTAAATAGGATGGTGTTGTTTTGGAAGGTTTGATTTTATTTGTTGCTGCAATGGTTGTCAGCATGACTATTGTACCTATAATGATTCGCATAGCTCCACACGTGGGTATGGTAGACCTTCCTGATGCCAGGAAAGTTCATAGTATGCCTATCCCTCGTGTTGGCGGTATAGGTATTGTTATTGGCGCACTGTTGCCGATAGTCTTCTGGTTGCCATTTGATCCACTGTTTAGTTCATATGTTTTTGGTTGCCTGGTACTGCTTGTTTTTGGTGTATGGGATGATTCCTGTGAGTTAGGGCATTATGTGAAATTCATAGGGCAGTTTCTTTCTGTGATTCCAATTGTCTATTATGCAGACCTATATGTGTCGGTATTGCCACTTATTGGTGAAATTTCTGAAGTAACTGGAAAGATATTCACAGTAATTGCTATTGTTGGAATGATTAATGCGATCAATCATTCTGATGGCCTTGATGGGTTGGCCGGTGGTATGACACTGATGAGTCTTGTGTGTATCGCCTATCTTTTTTACCTCGCGGATGATTTTCAAATGCTCCTTCTTTGTTTGTCTGTAATGGGGGGGATATTTGGTTTTTTGCGGTTTAATAGTCACCCAGCGAAGGTATTTATGGGTGATGGTGGGAGTCAGTTTCTAGGTTTAACACTAGGGTTTCTTGCGGTCTATCTTACACAGCGATCAAATCCTGCACTCAGCCCGGCATTACCTGTACTGTTTCTTGGATTACCTATTGTCGATATTCTCGCGGTTTTTTATCTGAGAATCTCAGGTGGTATGAACTGGTTTCGTGCGACAAGGAATCATGTTCATCATCGTTTGCTCGATCTTGGATTTACTCATTATGAATCTGTTATTTTTATATATTTTATTCAGATGTTCCTTATTGTGTCTGCAATATTGTTTATGTATGAATATGATGCTCTGAATTTGAGTATCTATTTTGCTGTGACTGTATTTGTATTTTCATGTTTAACTTTTCTTGAAAGAAAAGGTTATAAGGTTAAAAGGAGCGAATCAGCTTCTATTATTGATAACTTTATTAATAACAGGTTAAAAAGTCGAAGAGCATTTGAGTTTGTTGGCTACTATATTGCCGGTTCGATTACGCTGCTTTTTCTATATGTTAGTCTGAGTTCAGGTGATTTTTCTCTTGATTTAGGGTATCTGTCGGCATTTATTATTACTGCTGCTGTTATAATTTATGTTTTTTGCAAAAAATATATTCAGTTGTTATCAAAGCTGGCTATATATATTACGGCTGTAGTTATTGTGTATCTTGATTATTTATTGATTAAAAATAGCGGAGAGAAAATTTTCAATTTAGAGATTATTGTTTTTGTATCGATTGGATTTGCAATTGCTTTTTTAATCAAGTTTGATGAAGGTGTCGAATTCAATATGTCGCCTATGGATTATCTCGTATTTATTATTGTTATCTTAGCAATAGCGGTATTTAGTACAACTCCAGATACTATTAATTATAGCGGGTCGATATTGAAGCTAATGGTATTATTTTATGGTTGTGAGCTAATTGATAGAAAGAGTTATAAAGGTCTTAATGTAATGGCTATTTCAGCTTTTGCATCACATTTAATATTATTAAGTCGTGCAGTTATATAGATCTTTCTGGGTGTTATATGAGATTTATATGGTGAGGGTGTTTTTAATCTGGATGGACTGGGATTACATAAAAGATATTGATACAGTCGATGAGTGCAATTATTAAACCATATAGCGGTGAGTTAAAGGACCTGATTGTCAA
>JAOUQA010000192.1 GCA_029879605.1 Gammaproteobacteria bacterium | reverse complement strand
CGATTTAGATAGCTGGTTTTCACATCAAAAAATATATGAATTTAAGTATTCGATTTTTCTTAAAATATTGTTTCTTGGGGTGGGTGCAATGCTGGTATTGTTGCCGCCTTTCGAATTTTTTTCAGATAAAATTAATTATGCAGATAATGAGCATGTTGCTGCATTTATTATGTTCCTGTTTGGTTTTGTCAGTCTTCATATGGGCTGGCGTAGCCTGGGAAAACTTATTCTGACAGATCAGTTAATTATTCATCGCCGGTTTGGTCTGGAGACGGTAATTGACTATCAGGATATTACATCAATCAGTAATCGTCAGATGTTGATGTCATTAAAAATAGCCAGTTCACAGGATGTGATTTTCATCGAAAAACAGATCAGTGATTATGATCTTGTTTATGAATTACTGCTGGAAAAAGTGCCCTTAAAGCTTGAGCCAGAACTACATGGAACGATAAGTCTACCCCTGGTTATTCAAACCTCAATTCGTCATTATTATTTTTTGATTTTTCTGTGCATGGGCGCTGTGCTGATGCTGCTCTGGCAGGCCTGGTCAGTTTATGTTGATCAACAGCTATACGATATAAAAGTAGTTGTTATCGCTTTCCTGGCGATCCTGTTTAGTATTGTATTATCAATATTTTTATATATCAGGGCGGAATTTACTAAACAAGGTATAACCATTTCGACTTTACGGCATAAGAATCTTATTTTGAAAGAACATATAGTTCATCTTGGATTGCAGCGTCAGTATGAAAAAGATGAAGATCCATCATATGATTTGACTATTGAATATCTTGATATACCAGTTGCTGAAGCCAGCGAAGATACCAGTGTATATACCCAGACAATTTCCGGGAACCTGTTAGATGTGTCACTGGAGCCTGTATTTGATTTGCTGGTCAGGGAATATCAGCTGGATAATGATGACTGATAGAGCTGATTAGTTTGATATTCTGAAGATAAAGTTTTACTCGGTATCTGTGTTTTTCTGCTGACGCAATCGGTCACGGTATTTGTCTTTGGCAAATTCCTGCAAATCTGTAATTGTATCAGTTTCATCAACAATCTCACGTCCCAGCATAGTTTCAATTGCATCTTCCAGGGTGACTATGCCTGTGTTTAGACCAAACTGGTCTTCAACCAGAAATAGATGTTCTCGACGGCGGATGAACATGTCAATTAATTGTTGTACTGGGAGCTGTTCAGATACTCGATTGATTGGTTTTGCGTAGTGTCGAATTTCGGTGTCACCTTTACCATCATGTACGGCATGGTAAAGGTCTCTTAATAATACCAGGCCGGAAACAGTGTCACTATCCTGCTGAAAAACTGGTATGCGTGAAAATTCCCTGGTTTTTTCTTTTTCCAGTGCCTCAGTCACACTGATATTTTCATTTAATGCGTGAACAACGCTCCTGGGAGTCAGAATATCTTCTGTTTTAATTTCACGGAGACGTAATACATTTGCCAGGTACTCATTTTCCTGGCCAATCAGTGTGCCCACTTTATGGCCCAGTGATGCCAGGGCAATGATTTCTTCTCGACTGATTTCATTATCATTATTCTTTTTGAAAAAACGGGTTAACAGGGTTGCCAGCCAGACCAGGGGGTAAACCAGTTTGATAAGCCAGTAAATGACATGACAGGCGGGTATGGCCAGCTTGCGCCAGAATGTAGCCCCCAGTGTTTTGGGAATAATTTCAGAAAAATAAAGAATACACAGTGTCAGTAGAATAGCAATGACCGTTTCATAAGCGGCACCAAATATTTTTGATGCCTGGGCACCAACACCCGCTGCTCCCATGGTATGTGCAAACGTATTAAGGATCAGAATGCTCGAGATGGATTCATCCAGTTTATCTTTTACTTTTATAAGTATGCTGCTTTTACCTGGATGCCGTACGCTGTGCTCTTCCACGTAGCTGGGTGTGATGGAGAGTAATACGGCTTCGAGTATTGAGCATAGGAATGAAATACCGATAGCGATAGCAAGGTAAATGATCAGCAGAGACATATAGTATTAACCAGCCTGATGTTTTGTTTTATAGACAGTAGTTATTTTAGCAGTAAATGAAAATCTTATAATCAGTTGATGAGTTAAGTGTCTAGTTGATATGGATCATTGTTATTTGGACCAGGGAGTATGAATATTGACCAATAGCTCACAATGTGAGAAATGAGATGAACAGCAAGCCTGATACCCACAACCTGTTGCATTCATTATATGAACTTTACATAAAGATCAGTCATTATGACTGGCATAAACGGCGGCAAAGTTATCGGCCTGTCGTTACTGAAGCTGATATTTCACAATCCTTAAAAAAAAATATCGACAGGTTGTCAGAAAACCAGCATTCAATACATGCATCATCCACTGGCAGGTCCTTTTTAGACAGAATTGCACATGAGCCTTTGCAGTCTCAGACTCCCCTGAAATTGATTAGTAAAATGTTGCATGGTCTAACCCGGCATTATAAAAATAGTACAAGTCATATTGAAGCAAACCAGTTTATGAGTAATAAGCTTAAAACCAGTATCTGGTCTCATATACATATTGCATTTATGCAGGCCAGGCAGGGAGATGTGGCGGCGGCCAAAGTTCACGCGGATATTGCAACCCAGGCTTTGAAGCTTGCGGCTCACTACATGAGTGAAGATGATTATAAATTGCTGTATGTTGACGTTGTTAAAGCCCTGAATACATTCAATGATCAGAAAAAGACTCAGAGTCGTTAATTATTCATTACAAATATCTATCACATAAGTTTCAATAAAATAACCAGCGCTATTGCAATTGTTCTGGCTGTTAAGGGATTAACAGCGGGTGTTTTGGTTTTAGATACTATTCAGTAGTGGCTTCTGCGTCATTATGTTCAGTATAACTGTCTGAGACAACGTCATAGGTGACTTTGGGAGTGTGAATATAGCCTCTACGATAGCTAAAATATGCACTATCCCCGCTGGGGGAATATTTAATAGACATATCCAGTGAATCATACTCGGTAGTATCGGGTTTGGGTATCAGTAAAACTTTTGGTATGGTGGTGATATAGTCAGGAACCAGTTTATCCAGGGTTTCAGGAAAAACTTTATGTTGTTCTTTGTATTGCATCAGTGCGGGCCTGATTTCAGTAAAAGCCTGTTCACGATTTTTATTAAGCTCTACCAGTTGTTCGACGACATAACTTTTACTTTTTACAACTGAAATACTTAATATGGTAATGGGTATGATAATTAAAGCCGCAATAATTATATAAATAATTTTCTGCTTCTTTGATGAAGGTTGTTCAAGTAAATCCTGTAGGGCCATTATGATACCTGTTATGTTGCGTGTTGCTGTTACTCGGTATAGGGACTAATTTTATCGGCGCTCATACTGTAGGCCGATAATCCTATTTCCATGCTTTTGCTTTCTGTAAAGATCGTACCTTCAATCCAGAAAGGCTCATAAAGAACCTCAGTTTTTAAGCCCTTACTGGTGGTGACATAAATCATCTGGTTAGGCGGTGGTGCTGGTTGATGAATGCAGGCACCGAAGTAAGGTACCAGAAAAAAGGCGCTAATAACCTGATCATCATCAAATTCCAGTGGTACCACAAAGCCGGGAATACGAACCTTCATTTTATTATATTTGGCAATGATTTTTGTTGATACCAGAGCCTTCTGGTAGGGGTCATCGGCCGGGATATTCAGGTCGCTCAGAGACTGTATGTCCATTTCATCTTCCGGTGTTCCATCCTGTATCTGTTTGAGTGCTTCTGGTGGATTCATCAGGGCATCCAGGTCACTTTTGGGCATGAGATCCAGCCATTCCAGTGTTTTATAGTCATCGGCCAATGCTGGGGCGCAATGTAATGTAGCTAGCAACAGGATGGACAGGATTGATAACTTCATTTAAAAACTACATCCACTCAATAGGATAAAGATGGTAAATTATACCACTGTTAATTCTGGGGTCAGCTTTCGGATTCAATAAAGACGTGATTCAGCTAAAAAATCTACAATACACCTGGCCTGGCCAGGACAATCCCATTTTAACTATTAAAGACTGGCAACTGTCCCAGGGCGACAGGGTATTTTTATATGGATCTTCCGGTTCAGGTAAATCCACACTGTTAAATATCCTGGCAGGCCTGCTGCAGCCACAGCAGGGGAGTGTCAGGGTGCTGGATACTGAAATCACCACGCTGGGAGCTCGTGCCAGGGATGCATTTCGTGCCCGGCACATGGGCTTTATTTTTCAGCAGTTTAACCTGTTGTCATACCTGAGTGTCGAAACGAATATACAGCTGGCAGCGCATTTTGGTGTAAAGAATCGTAGTATATCCCCTGACCGTATTATCGAACTTATGCAACAGTTATCCCTGGGTGAGCAACTGTTAAGCCAGAAAGCCGGACAGTTAAGTGTCGGTCAGCAACAGCGGGTGGCCATGGTGAGGGCGCTGATTAATCATCCACAGATAATCATTGCCGATGAGCCAACCTCAGCCCTGGATTCTGATGCGCGGGATGAGTTTATTGAACTGCTTTTGCAATGTGCAGATAACAATCAGAGCAGTGTTATTTTTGTCAGTCATGATAAATCACTGGCCAGTCATTTTAGCCTGAGTATAAATATAAATGATCTGAATTCTCTGGCGGTGTCGTCATGATGATACTTAATGTTGCATTAGCCAGTTTATTAAATCGTAAACTAACCGTATTGCTGACTACCCTGACTATAGCAGTGAGTGTATTTGTCCTGCTGGGAGTGGAACATATTCGCTCGGAAGCAAGACAGAGTTTTACAAAAACCGTATCCGGTGTTGATCTTATTGTCGGGCCACGAACAGG
>JAOUQA010000191.1 GCA_029879605.1 Gammaproteobacteria bacterium | reverse complement strand
ATGCATAACAGTGTAATAGGTGGCATGCGCGTATCGGTGGAAAACATGGTATGCGGTATATCATTTTCTGAATCCTCCTTGTAACAAAGCATAATACACGCTTAGGTATTATATGGAAATACTGGCAGGTTAGGCGGTTACGTGTGTTTCAGTTTGCTGTTTTCGGGGGTATTGTATTGAAAAATCAATATATTACAGAGATGAGTGGTATGTTGATTTGTAAATGCAGGGCTTGTGATTGAGTGTATGGGAATACTTGCATGATGCATTCAATGCGTCATATCCCGGAAATCCATGTGCAGTAGTGAATCGGGATAGGCCGCAAGATTCAGTGCCTGTTTCAGATAATTGTTTATATCAGATGTTGTTTGTGTTCCAGTCTTTTAGCAACTGTACCTGTTGGTCAAAATACTGATCATTAACCCAGTGCTGGCCTTTTTCCCTGCTGAGTTGCAGGTGTAATCCCATGTGCCAGATATGGCGGATGATGGTGTAGGGTTTGATAATTGATTTATCAGTAGTTGTTAATGTTCTTTCGGTTTCATAGGCGGCTATAAATGCTGGCCATAGTTGTTGTTCCTTGTTGATGAGTCGTGCGCCCCAGCGGAAGACGGCGAGGTCATATGCCAGGTGGCCCTGGCCGCAGCAGTCAAAATCAAACAGTTTCAGTTTGTTTTGTTCCAGCCGTGCATTGTCACCGTTAAGATCACCATGACAGTAACCGTGACTGAGAGTGTCTTTTGGAATCTGGTTTACCTGTTCTGCCAGTTGTGTCGCCAGTTGTTTCAGGTAATGCCAGTGGTCTGGATGCTGGCCAGTATAGGTTTCGATAATGGCCATGGGTTGTTCAAGCAGGTGTTGCAGGTCGAGTTTGAAACGGGGATGCTGGCTGTAAAAATTCTCCTGTGCATTGTGCATCTTCGCCATGCTGTGACCAAAGCTTGCGGCTTCTGTTTCGGCTTGTTGATTGAATTTCGCTGTATGGCCTTCGATATACTGGAACAGTACCATGTATCTTTGACCTTCCGGTGCCATGACGGAAGTAATATAGTCATTGTCTTTGCGTGCTATGGCACAGGCGACTGGAATGTGGTGTTGGTCCAGGTGTTGTAACAGTGAAATTTCACACTGTATATCTGACAGGCTGCGCCAGTTTTTTCGGTAAACCCGGAGAATATATTTTTCAGTATCTGTCGTTAACAGGTAGGTGTCATTTAAACCGGCCTGGTAAAAAATAATATTACGGATTTTAGTGAGTTCGTAATTAGCCTGTATTAACTCAGCCAGTGCAGGGCAGGAAAGAATGGAATGACTGATCGGAAAAAAAGAAGTCATTGCAATTGTTATAGCTCGATGCCTTTTTGAGCTTTGATGCCTGACTGAAAAGCATGTTTGTGCATTTTCATTTCAGTCACCGTGTCGGCAATTTCCATTAGTTCCTGTGCAGCGCCGCGACCGGTGATAACAACATGTTGCATTCGAGGTCGTTGCTGTAAAACCGTAACAACATCATCAAGTGAAACCAGGCGGTTTTTGATAGCGATATTTAATTCATCAAGCACCACGAGCTGGTATTGTTCATCATTAAGTAGTTGAGCTGCCTGGTCCCAGGCGGTCTGCGCTGTTTGTACATCACGTTCATGATCCTGTGTTTCCCAGGTAAAGCCGTCACCCATGACATGGTATTCAACTTCCGGGAAGCGTCGAAAAAAAGTTTCTTCACCGGTGGAATACGCGCCCTTGATAAACTGCACCACGGCTACTTTCATATCATGCCCCAGCGCCCGTGCAATCATGCCAAAGGCAGACGAACTTTTGCCCTTGCCGTTACCGGTGTGAATCACAAGCACACCGCGATCTTCAGTAGCCTCGGCAATTTTCTGATCTATGACCTGCTTTTTACGTTGCATGCGTTTTTTGTGGTTGTTCATGTGATTGTCTCAGGTATGGGTTGATGATTGTTTTGTAGTTAATGCCTTATGGTGTAATGCACGGGGAGTGTATGTTGTGAAGTTTGTCCGTTGAGCGCAATGACAAGTTGTTCATTGGGGCTGACCCTGGAAAGAGAGTCAATGGCTGCATTATCCAGTATGTCGTAGCCGGAGCTTTTATTAATCTGAATATTGTTTATTTGTCCTGCTGGTGTAATAGAAAAGCCGAGAAGCACCTGGCCCTGCCAGTTTTTTCTCTGTGCAGACCTGGGGTAATAAAAGTGTTTGTTGAATTCATTATGTAAAACGGAAATAATTTTTTCATTGTTATCCGTAACTTTAATTATGGTTTCTGCGTTTTCCGGGTTGTCTGTTTTAAGTCTATCGTCTGTTGCAATGTTTTGAGTGTTTTCCTGATTGTTTTTCCCGGTGCTGGAATCGCTGGTCTTTTTTTGTGCGACTGAGCTGATCTTTTTTGTTTCAGTTTGTTCTACAGGTGTTGCCTGGTATTTAGAGATGCTGACCTCAATAGATGAACGTCCCTGTTCACTGGTTTCAGGAAGTTTATAGTTATCAGTCGCTATACCGATGGTGGCAACATGCGCCAGTGCGGAAAGGCTGATAAAAATATATATTCCATGTTTCATTGTGTTATCGCGTTACATTTTATAATGCAGGCTGGCAAATATTGTCCTGTCCAGGGTGTTATAAGTTGCGAATGAACTCTGGTTGATAACATATTCCTTGTCCAGTGCATTGTCGATTTTCATATCGACGGATGTGTTTTTGTTTAGCTGGTAGGCGAACTTTAAGTCCAGTAAACCATAACCGGGCACTTTTGTGCTGTTGTCGCTACTGGTAAAGCGCTGACCATAAGCCTGCAATGATGTGGCAAAGCTGAAATTGCCAGATGATTTACTGGCATTAATGGTTGCAGAGTTTCTACTGCGAGCCTGCAATATTTTATCAATGTCAGCAGCATCCTTGTTGCGAGGGTCAATAAAGCTGCTGGAAAAAGACAGGTTCCATTGATTTAGTTCGGCAGATATATCCAGCTCAATGCCCTGTATCTGGGCTTTGCTAATATTATTGGCGGTAAACGTGGCGCTATCGTATGCAATAAGGTTGTCGATGTTGGTATTGAAAGCGGTAATTGACCACTTGCCCCAGTCCTGGCTGTTTCTAAAGCCAAGTTCGAAACTGTCAGATTCTTCCGGTACAAGAGTCGGGCTGCCATAAAACGGGAAATATAAATCGTTAAATGTTGGTGCTTTAAAGGCGGTGCCATAGGAAGCAATGATTCGTGAATTGTCGCCAAGTGTATAAGCGGCTGCGAAGTTACCGGTTGAGTGTTTGCCGAATTGCTCGTTATCATCTCGTCTCAGGCTGAGATCAAAATCAAGCTGCTTATAGTTTGAGCTCCATTTGGTAAATGCTGATGTATTATCACGGCTTTCTTCAGCGTTACTGTAAGGTGTTGCGTTTACCGTATCATCAGCATAGTCAAAACCCAGGGTGAACAGGTGATTGTCACTGAACTGGAAATTATTGATAAAGGCAATATCAATGTGTTCAGTTTTGTAGGTATTGTTTGGCAGTCCTTCCCAGAAATTATCGTTTACGTCAATTGATCGTCCTGCCTGTAAACTGCTATCCCAGATGCCGTTAGGCGTAATATTTAAACGACTGCTAAAAGATTGTTGTACAAAGTCGGCGGTACAGTCATCACTGGGTGTCCAGATTGCATCAAGGCAGTTGTCATATAAAGTAGCGCCCTGTGCATTCATAAATTGAAAATCCAAAGACATTGCTTTGTTAAAAGCTAAACCAAGATGTGAGCTGATTGATTTATTATTATATGCATCTTCATCATTAGCCGTGGTGTGAGCAATTGAGTCGATGCCGGTGGTATCAAATTCTGTGGCATGAATACTGTAGCTAAAGATTCCGTCATTGCCGCTAATACCCGCACTAAGTTCCGTTGTGTTGTTGCTGCCCATGCCAATGTCTATCTGGCCTGCATTTTGTTTTTTTCCTTTACGAGTAAAAATCTGGATAACGCCACCAATAGCTTCTGAACCATAGAGGCTGGATCTTGGGCCGCGAACAATTTCAATGCGTTCAATCTGGCTTAGAGGGATATGTTGATAAGCGGTGCTGCCACTGGTTGCGGAGTAAAACTTTACGCCATCAATTAAAGTGAGAATGTGGCTGGAACTGGTTCCGCGCATGAACAATGAAGTGGATTTGCCATAAGCACCTGAAGGTTTGATATCAATGCTTGTCGTAGAAGACAGTAGTTCACCAAGATCAGTTGCGCTACTGTTTTCAATGTCCTGTCGAGTAATGACAGTGACTGATGCCATGGTTTCGTCGATAGTTTCAGCATGACGACTGGCTGTAACAATTACAGGGTCAAGTTCTGTTTCAGCCTGTGTAATAGAACTTGTAAAACAGCAGGTTGTTAATGTAATTATTGAAATAAGATGATGACGCATTTTTTCTCCGATGCACCGCCCGTGCAGTTAATAAATATTGCGGAGAAAAGTGTGGATGGGATATGCGATTAAACATTCTCATCGAACTGCCCGCCGCAATTCAGTATGGATGTTTAAGGCCGGTCTCCGGGCTTATGAGTACTGCTCGACTAACGCCTTCCCATGTTTATACACAGTGGCTATTGTTAATCGTTAACTCATTTACCGTTGCGGGGGCAGCGCTGGAATTGTTATGACACTCACCAGCTTCCCGTTTAATCCTTCCCTTGAAGGGTAAGGACACCTGAAACAAAATTAAGAAGAGCGACTTTACGATCAGAGACTAAAGCTGTCAATCTTTATTGGGGGATATAGATACAATTGTTCCCGTTCTGTACCTGCTGGATAGGATGCTGGAATAACTCACTTAAACTTTTAGTATTCAGCAACTTAT
>JAOUQA010000190.1 GCA_029879605.1 Gammaproteobacteria bacterium | reverse complement strand
CAGCATAAATATTAGCATGAGAAGTTTGTCCATCCTGGTCAATGATAATAAAACCATGGTTGTCTGTTTCTATACCCAGTGATAATAACCAGTCTACCGGGGATGCCTGCTGACCGATGGCAATGATGGCCATGTCGCAATTGAGTGTTGTTATAGATTTATCACTGCATTCAAATGCAATGGCAGCAACCGTTTTGTCGCCGGTAATTTCAACAGGTGTGTGATTAAATAAAAATCTAACCCCTTCCTGTTTTGCAGCTTTGATTTCTTTTGGTGAAGCACGCATGGCTGACTCTTCGCCTCGATAAACAACGGTGACAGATTCTGCGCCCTGGCGTACTGCTGAACGTGCACAATCCATGGCGCTGTCACCACCACCTATGACCAGTACGTTTCTTTGACTGGTTGATAACTCGCTTGTCTCCAGGTTTGTTTGATGTAGATAAGTTAATGCATCCTGTACACCCTGCAGATTTTGTCCAGCAATGTTAAGTCGTCTTGATTGTTGTGAGCCTGTGCCAATAAACAGGGCATCACAGGTTTCAATTAACTGCTTGATGCGTTCATTATTTATCTCTGTGCCAAGTTTGAAATCAACACCCTGTTGCTGGAGTAGCTGGTGGCGTCGAGTGATCAGGGCTTTATCCAGTTTGAAAGAGGGAATACCGGATGTCATTAGACCACCGATGATGGGTTGTTTATCAAACACCGTTACCTGGCAGCCGGCTTTACTGAGTTCATCCGCACAGGCCAGTCCTGCAGGGCCGGCACCAATAATCGCCACGCTCTGTTTTTTTCGCTGCTGTACTTTAACGGGTTGCCAGTTATTTTCGAACGCAGTATTAACCAGGTAATTTTCAATCAGGCCGATTGTCACCGCACCACCGGGTTCCCTGGCCTTGGTACAGGCGCCTTCACATAAACGGTGCTGTGGACAGACTGTGCCACAGATTTCGGGTAAATTGCTGGTCGCATGCGCCAGTTCAGCTGCCTGTTGGATATTGCCATGGGCGACCTGTTCCAGCCATTCAGGAATACGGTTATTTAATGGGCAGGCATTACTGCAACCGGGAAGACCGCAATCAAGACAACGACTGGCCTGGGTCTGAATAAATGCCAGTGTTGGTGTTTGTTGAATATTGTTCCAGTCTTTAATGCGTTCAGTTACTGGCCTGCTGCTGCCATCCTGGCGTTGTGGATCAGTAGGTCGTGGCTGTTTTAATAAATGACTGGCATTTTGTACCAGGGCAGGTTTAAACACATTACGTACATCTTTAATTGCCAGTGCATCAGTGGGGCATGAAACCACGCAGCGTGCACAACCCATACAGTCTTCGATTGCCATGATGCGGCCACTTTCTTTACCCTGTTGCCAGACGGGGATACCCATGTCGCACACCTGTTCACAACGCTGGCAGTCGATGCATTTTTCCTTATCCATATCGATGCCATAGAAACCTGCGTGGTTTAGCACACCAAAGGTGGCACCAAAAGGACACAGGTATCGGCAGTAAAAACGATTGCCGACAATGGGTGCAATAAAAAATGTACCGAAGTAGGTCACCGCAACAATTAAATAAAAGCCACCGACAAAACTAACGGTCCATGAGTTGGGTGGGAACTGGGTCACCACCATTACGCCGACATAATAAATAAAGAAAAACCATTTGGAATGACGTAAACGCCAGGTCCATTTTGAGCGCAGGGTACGATCACGAAAGGCAAAGCCTACAGTTTCCCTGATGCCGACACAGGGACAGCCAAAGCCGCAAATAATGCGTCGACCAAAGAAAAATACCAGGCCAAGCACAATGAAGAAAGTGATGGTGCCGGGCACATGTAAGGAGGGGAATACCGGTTGTGCCCAGAGAAAACCGACATAGGGTTCGTATAAAGGCGATAACCAGGGAATTAGCCACCAGAAAGCAGTTACGACAGAAACGAGGATAATGAGTCGTTTGCGTGTATAGGTATTGCGCTCTGCTGTAATGCGCCAGATACCAAAAGCAAGAATGATGGCGTACTCGGTATAACGATTCAACCAGATGGGATTTTCAAACCAGAATAACCAGGTTTCATTTAACCAGCCAAAAAATGCCAGGGTAAATGCTGCCATGCTGAGCAGTTGAATTACCAGTGGGAAACGTCCCGGCATTGTTTCCTGTTCACTGGCATTCATTGCCCGGGGCATATGATAAATCGGTTGTTCGATCTGGCAGTGACTCATAATTTTCTCAGCTTGGGTAGAAAATATTATTCTGTTGGGTACTGATTTTTTATCCAGTCAGTCATACCCATTTTTGCTACATGTACATCGGCAAAACCATGTTGTGCAAGAATTTGTGCCGCTTTTGCAGATTTGCGATCCGTGCGGCAAATGGTAACAACGGGTTTTTCCAGGTAATCATCAATTTCGTTAATGCGTTGTGCCAGTTCTTCAACTGGAATTAAAACCGAGCCTGCAACATGACCCTGTTCACCCTGGTAATCTTCCGGGGTACGTACATCCAGTAATAATAGATCATCGCCGCTGTCCAGGCGCTGTTTAAGTTCAGGTATTGATACCATCGCGCCTTTTCTCATGCTGCCAATAATTCGGGGCAGAAATGAGACAACAGCTAATAATGCCAGTGCCAGCATGCCTTTCTGAATTAGATCTTCGCCACCCGTTGCGGCTTCACGGCCTATGTATCCCAGGTAGGTGTAGGCGATTGCGCCGGGTAACATAAATAAATAAGTAGCAATTGAATAATGTGTAAAACTAATCCTGGTTAAGCCCAGTGCATAGTTTAATAAGTTAAAAGGAAACAGAGGTACGAGGCGCACAAAAGCAACAAAACGCCAGCCTTCATTTTCTACACCATTGACGAGTTGTTTGATTCGGCCACCGGTTTTACTCGTAACCCAGTCTGAAGCCAGGTAACGGGCAATAAGAAATGACAGCATGGCACCGATGGTTGCCGCTGTGAGGTTATAAAATGTACCCAGTACAGGTCCAAACAGTGCGCCACCAGCCAGTGTCAGTAAAGAACCCGGCAGAAAAAATATTGTTCCAATGGCATAAATAATCATAAACACAATAGGAGCAGCCGCACCGGAATCACTAATCCATTGTTGAAAAACCTCGGCACTGAGCTGGTCACGGTAGCTAATAACGGTTGCAATACCTGCAACCAGTACCAGGAATAAAATTATTTTAATTATTTTGGGTTGCATTGTTATTTATTCCAGTCTCTACGGTTAATGGTGTAATCAGTGACTTTGCCAATAAAGGGAAGGGCCAGCATGCCGTGTATCCAGCTGACCTGTTTAGGATCGTTATATTTATGAATGCCAATTACCATGTTTTCATGTCCGGCACGTGGTTGATCACGATAAGTACCAAACAGACGATCCCAGCAGGATAGGTTAAAACCAAAATTACAATTGGCTTCATCATCTTCAATAGAATGATGAACGCGATGCATATCCGGTGTAACAATCAGTAAGCGTAAAATTTTATCCAGTCCCAGGGGTAGTTTGATATTGCCATGATTAAACATGGCCATGGCATTAAGGGTGACTTCAAAAATAATAACTGCAATCACCGGGGGACCAAGAACAATAATGGTGGCAAACTTGATAAACATCGAAACAATGATTTCAATGGTATGAAAACGAGCACCGGTTGTTACATCGTAATCCGGGTCTGCATGATGTACACGGTGTAAGCGCCATAACACTGGAACGGCATGCACCAGTACATGTTGTAAATAAATGATAAAGTCCATGGCTATGATGGAAGCCAGCAGGGTGATGGCTAATGGCAGTTGATAATAATTAAAAATTCCCCAGCCCTGCTGATTAACAAATACTGTCATTCCAACCGCTGCGGCTGGAAACAGTAAGCGTAAGATAAAAGTATTAAAAAAAACCAGCCCCATATTGTTAGTCCAGCGTAACACTTTCGAAACAGCGGGTTTACGTCGCGGTGCAATTAACTCCCAGATGGCAACCAGGGCAAAGATACCCAGGAAGAAAGCAAGTCGAATATCCTTTTCGTTCGATGTGATGAATTCGTCTAGTGGCATCTAATTTGGCTCCTCGGAGTCTGCTTGCCTTATAAGCATGGCCGGCTATAATGGGTTATATAAACTATTCAATAGAGTACTTGAATACTAGTTAGAGGACGGGTCAATGTCAAGGGGTTTCAAGCAGGATCTATTTAACCAGTTTGCCCGGGTGGGTAAGGCCTTAAGTAACGGTAACCGACTGGAATTGTTAGAATTTCTGGCACAGGGAGAGCGTAGTGTGGAGGCCCTGGCCGGTGTCTCGGGCCTCACTGTGGCCAATACATCACAGCATTTACAGCAATTACGCCAGGCGGGCCTGGTGGCCTCAAGAAAGCAGGGTTTAAAGGTCTTTTATCGCCTGAGCAGCAATGATGTGATTTCATTGATGGATTCTTTGCGTAAGGTTGCAGAACACCACCTGGCCGATGTAGAACACCTGGTAAACACTTACCTGACGGTAAAAGACAAGCTGGAGCCCATCGCCAGGGAAGAACTGATTGAACGTGTTAAAGATGATCTCGTTACCGTGATTGATGTCAGGCCCGCCGAAGAATATGCAGCAGGTCATGTACCCGGAGCTGTCAATGTTCCCATCCGGGAGCTGGAGGCTTATTTACAGCAGATAGAACCCGGGCAGGAGATTGTTGCCTATTGCAGGGGCCCCCATTGTGTTCTGGCATTTGATGCGGTTGCCGTTATGCGTGATAAAGGTATTAACGCAAGGCGTCTTGAGGATGGTTATCCTGAATGGAAAAATGCAGGCCTGCCTGTTGAGGTCGATAGTGACGAGTGAACAGACAAAATTAATATTTGTTTATAATGC
>JAOUQA010000189.1 GCA_029879605.1 Gammaproteobacteria bacterium | reverse complement strand
ATCAAGTTCATCATCCATGTGCAACATGGTGAGCTCGGAAAAACCGCCGATCCATTTACCATCGATGGTGATTTGAGGAACAGTACGGGCACCGTCTGTTAGTTGTGCCATTTCTCGCAGGGCAGCATGATCAGTATCAACACGGGCCTCTTCATATGGAATACCCCATTTATTAAGAAGGTTTTTAGTTTTATCACAGATGGGACATCGTCCAGTACTGAAAACTTTTACACGAGCCATAATAATTTTCCAGATTAAGAAAAGCTGCTAATTATACCAAATATGGGAGTTAGGAGAATTGTAAACTATGCTATGTATTAATGAGAATCTTTTACATTCGCAATGAAATCATGCAAAATGCCCTGCCCACCAAGTATGGAGCCATTAGATAGTGTTTAAAGTCACAATTCAGCCGAGTGGCCATAATTTCGATGTAGCAGAAAATGAGACTGTGCTGGATGCAGCATTGCGTCATTCTGTTGATTTATCCTATGGTTGTCGTAGTGGTGCCTGTGGTACCTGTCTGGGAAACATTATTTCAGGAGAGGTTCGTTACGAAACTGAGCCCGTGGCTCTGGATGAGGAAATGATTTCATCGGGTAAGGCATTATTTTGTATGGCTATTCCCGTTTCTGATCTGGTAATCGGTGCTGAAGAGCTGGATGAACTGGCTGATATAGAAATACGAAATTTACGTTGTCGAGTCGAACAGAAAGATCGCCTTAATCATGATGTCATATCACTTAAGATTAAACTGGCTGGTGATGAGCGACTACAATACCATGCCGGTCAGTATATCGAGTTTATTCTGGAAGATGGCAAGCGCCGTGCATTCTCTATAGCCAATGCACCCCATAAAGATGAGTTAATCGAGTTGCATATTCGGCATGTTGACGGTGGCGTATTTACGGATTTCCTTTTTGAGGAGATGCCGGATAAAAGCATGTTACGAATGGAAGGCCCTTTTGGCAGTTTTTACCTGCGAGAAAAAACAGAGAGACCAGTTCTCCTGGTGGGTGGCGGTACGGGATTTGGTCCAATTAAAGCAATTATCGAACACGCTATTTATGTTGGTTTAACCCAACCATTCCATATTTTTATGGGTGTAAGAGCATTACGTGATTTATATATGGATGACCTGGTTCAGGAATGGTTAAAGAATAATAAGAACATTAGTTTTACACCGGTGCTGTCAGCGCCTGCAGATGAAGATAAATGGCAGGGTGAAACAGGATATGTTCATGAAATAGTGGCTAAAACATTTAAAGATTTATCTGGATTTGACATTTATTTGTGTGGGCCACCACCGATGATTAATGCGGCCGTAGAACAGTTTATGAAGCAGGGCGCAAAAAAAGAAAATATGTTTTCCGATGCCTTTGAATATTCTGAGGATGCCCTTAAAGCACTGGAAGGGAAATAGTTACTGTATTAGTTTAAGGTTTGGAGCAGGTTTGTTTGTAGTCTCAGTAGTGAATGATGTTGCAGACGGTTGATTAGATGAAATTTGATTAACAGCAATTTCAAGCCCTTTTTGATAAAGGCGTTGTGCTTTTTGACCTTCGTGCATTTTATCTTCAAGTAATTGTGCCAGGAGCAGGTAGGCTTCAGCAGTAGGCTCAATATCAATGCTCGATTCAAGATATGAACGTGCCTTTCCCCATAGACTTTGTTTAATAGAAAGCTTTCCAAGAATTGTATGTAGCAGAGCTGAGCGCTTCTGGTTAAGTAGCCATGTTTCAGCCGTTTGAATCTGGTTTAGAGGATTCGATGTATTGAGCTGAGAATACAACACGGCAAGCTTATCATCCCAGTGATGAGTGAGATAATTACGAATAATTACTTCAGCTTCATTATCCTGCTGGTGCTGGATTAAGTAGCGCGTGTAAATGTGAGTTAGCTGGATATCCTGTTTAAGTTTTTTTGGTACCTGTTGCCAGACGGAAGTAATTTTATCTACATTATCAGATTTGATAGCCTGGGTAAGTAAGCCTGTATAGGTTTCAAGTTCAATCGATTGAAGTTTATCATCAGATATGTAGTGATGTTTTTTTACATCATTTAATAGTTTATGTAAGTTTTCCCAGTCACCAAGATTCTGATAAGCACGAGCCTGCAATTTTTTAACATAACCGTGCTTCGGGGTTATTTGATTAAGATGGTTTAATGTGGCCAGTGCCTGTTCATATTGTTTATGAGCAAGTTGTAACTCGGCCTGGGTAATGCCAATTGCTATATCAGCTGAAGGAGTAGATTCGTGGGCAAGACGAAGGTATTCATCACGTCTGTCATAAGCACCCTGTTGCTGGGCAGCCCTGGCGGCGATAAGATAATTAAGCAGGCTGGTATCACTATGTTGTGCCTGTTTTAAGAGAATTTTTTCTGCCTGTAGAAAACGGCCTTCAGACATTTCAATAAGCCCTTTGACCAGGGCATTGCGGGCCTTTTCTGCCTGGCGGTGGCTATAGCGAAAACCAAGATAGTCCGGAATTCGTAAAAAAACAGATAAGAAACGAATCAGGTAATGAAAGAAAAAGAAAGCAGCTGTAAGAAAGCCCAGCATAAAAATAAAGCTGGTTTCAATACTCATATCAGCAAAGCTGAAAGCAACATAGCCTGGTCCATAATAGGCGGAAATAATACCAATAAATACGGCTAGTGAAACCACAAGGATCATCGCAAGCAGGAGTCGCTTCATTACAGTACCTCCAGTGTAGTTGAAGTTTCGTTAGCTGGAGTGGGTGTATTACTTGGAGCTTCATTGGCTGGAATAGAAGGTTGCTTTAACATATTCCAAGAATGGGTAATATCAGGTAAATCAGGGAGTAAATTGATGTTTTTAAATTCAAGTAAATCATTATTGATTTGTGTAACCCGATTATCATTATCTTTATAGTACAGGTTTAATAGTTCAATAGATTTTTGGATGTCGTGATTAAATTGTGTATTGTCATAACGTAGGACAGACAGGCGAGCACTTAATAAGTGAGAAATTAATAGTTGTTCAATATGTTGCTGCTGCTGAGCACTACTGGCAGGCTGTATGCTGCGTTGATGAAACTTGATGTCACCAATGTTCATCACTGTGTCGATAACTTTATCAACAAAGCCTTCAGGTTCTTCCGTGGTTGTTTCTACATTCTGTTCAGAAAGCTGGGATTTAATTTCATCCTGTGCAGATTTGAAAGGCAATACGTTAACAAGAGAAATTATTTGATCAATAGCCAGAGCAGTACCATTAATATCAACCTGGTAGACAGATTTTAAACTGGCGATATCATTATTAAGCTGTTTACGTAATTCAAAATAAGTGAGATCACCCAGATCGAATAATCGTTGGTTGGCAGCTGTTAATGCAGCAATAGCACCGTTAATGTCGCGAGCAATTTGTAGACGACGATTGGCAATTCGTAGTAGATATTCGACTTCTGCCAGAACCCATTCTCGTTGGTTTCGATTGGTGGTGTTAATCGCCTGTTGCGAAATTGTAATTGTTTGCTCAAGTTGTTCATTAAGTGCTGTTTGTTGATCCTGCATTGACTGTAATTGAGACTGGGTTGCCTGATCAAGCTGGCGAAGTTGAGTTTGTAAATCGGACTGGGCAAGTTCTGATGTTGATTTAATAGTATTGAGTTCCTGCCAGACAGTATAAGCGGCCAGTGAAACTAGCACGGAAATTAGTATAAATAGTAGAAAGTAAGTTCGTAAAGGCGAAGGTTTTTGTTCCGGCAAATTTTCATTGGCAGGTTGAGATTCAATAATATCAGGAGATAACTGTTTGTTTGGATTTGCCATTTGTCTATTATGGTTTAGTCACCATCCAGAGTTTAAGTTGCGTAATTATATCGCTATCCATTGCTGAATGAGCCTGTAAAATTGTATTTCTGAAGCCTAACTCATGTGCCAGCTTTGTACAGCGCTGGCCAGGTGTTATCAGCGGTGTATCAAGCAAATAGTCAAGGCCATCAGGTTCTAACATATGATACAGGTTTTTGAGGATTTCGTTACTGGTTACGATCACAATATTGACCTTGTCTGTGGACCATAGTTGAAGCAATGGAGCTGTATCAATATCAGGAATAGTACGTTGGTAAACATCGAGATAACCGACAATAGCTCCACGTTCAGTCAGACAATCAGCAAGCAGGTCGCGACCACCCTGTCCCCTGATAATAAGTATATGCTGATTGTGAACCCGGTTTGCCTGTAGATGATCCAGAGTTAGCAGGGCTTCGGAGTTAAAGCCGGATCCGGGTAGTATGATGTCCAGGTAACCTGCTTCATTGAGACATTGGGCTGTTCGTTTGCCGATTGCAAAAATTTTGACCCTGTCAGGATTCAGGTAAGTTCTGAGATACTGAAGTCCATAGTTAACAGCGTTGGCACTGACAAATATGATGATTGAATACTGATCAAAATCGTATTTTTGGATATCAGGCTCTATGGGTGTAATTTGTATGGTGGGAAATGAAACCGGATGGCCACCCAGTTCGTGTATCTTTTCGCTGAGCTGCTGTGCCTGATGTGTGGGTCTGGTAACCAGCACACCGGGCAATGGGTTATTCACTGGATCATCCCCAGGGCTTTGAGAATCTCATCGGCACCCTGGCTGAGTAATTGATCAGCAAGCTGAGTACCCAGGTCAGTTGCCTGGCTGGCCCGACCGCGAATTTCAGCACGTACGACCTTGCTGCCATCCGGTCTTCCAACCAGTCCGCGTAAATAAATTTCGTCACCTTCTAGCAGGGCAAAGCCAGCGATAGGAACCTGGCAGCCGCCATTTAGACGATGGTTCATGGCTCGCTCAGCTGTTAAACGGGTGTGAGTATCAGCGTGATTGAGGGGTTTGATTAGATTGAGTATTTGCGCATCATTTTCGCGGCATTCAATACCAACGGCTCCCTGGCCAACGGAGGGCGGCTCTTGTT
>JAOUQA010000010.1 GCA_029879605.1 Gammaproteobacteria bacterium | reverse complement strand
TGGATGTGTTAGTTGAAGTCCATGATGTAGAAGAGATGGAACGCGCACTCATGACAGGTGCAAAGCTGGTTGGTGTAAATAATCGTAACTTACGGACATTTGAAGTTAGTTTAAATAATACCCTGGACATGCTGGCGATGGTGCCTGGGGATCGGTTGCTGGTTACTGAAAGTGGTATCCATACCCCTGCAGATGTAAAACTCATGCGTGACAATAATGTGAATGCATTTCTGGTGGGTGAGGCATTTATGCGAGCAGATGATCCCGGTATGAAGTTGGGAGAGTTGTTTAACTTGTAGTTATTTTTATGCGAGCAAGTAGAATTGGCGGAACTGTTTAACTTTTATTACTGTTTAGTGGGTTGGCTGTGAAATTGGGAGAGCTGTTTAACTTGTAGATACTTTTATGCGAGCAAGTAAAATTGGTAGAACTGTTTAACATTTAGTTACTGTTGAGTGGATTAGCTGAGAAAATTGTTTAACTTGTAGTTACTTTGGTGTGAGACAGGAAAAAACTGGCAGAGTTATTTGAGTTATAGAAATATGTTGAGTTTATTGGTTAGCTGAACAATTTTTAAACAGTTCTATGCAGAAAGTTTCCAGTAGCCTGGTATCTGCTGGAATGATGAATCAGTAAGCCGGGTCACAAAGACTAGTTAACGAGTGCCATGTACGACAATGGTTTTGCCGTGTGCTGAAATCAGGTTGTCTTCTTCCAGTTCTTTTAGTACTCTCCCGGCCATTTCGCGTGAACAACCAACGATTTTAGCAATATCCTGCCGAGTGATTTTAATCTGCATACCATCGGGGTGAGTCATGGCATCGGGCTGTTTGCTGAGTTCCAGCAGGGTGCGTGCTATGCGGCCTGAAACGTCGAGGAAGATTAGATCACGAACTTTTTGCGTGGTCTTCACCAGACGCTCAAAGATTTGTCCAGTTAGCATAAACATGATTTCTGGTTCTTCTGCAACCAGTTTACGGAACTGGGTGTAGTTGATTTCGGCAATTTCAGAAGCTGATTTGGCAATGACCATGGCGCTACGGTCTGGTTCCTTTTTAAACAGGCCGGCTTCACCGAAAAAATCACCAGCATTGAGATAGGCAATAATAATTTCTGCGCCATCATCGTTCTCAGCCTGTACGCTTACAGAGCCCTTAATGATATAGTAGAGACTTTGAGACTGGTCTCCTTCGTGGATAATGGTTTTCTTGGCTGGATAGCTCTTTTTGTGGCAATGGCTAAGTAGCTTATCCAGGATAGGGTTAGAATTATCAACTTTTGGTAGCAATGTCATAAACTGGTAGCCTGTTCCTGATTATCCAAAATGCAATTATTTTTTTCCATCATTAATTATAGGAAAAATTTGGCTCATATGGGTGAGTATTAAGTCAGAAACTGGCTGAATCGGCAAGTTTTTTAGGTGGTTTTTATGAAAGCAAGGGTAAAATGGCTGGATAATATGTCATTTGTAGGTGAATCCGGTAGTGGTCATTCAATTGTAATGGATGGTGCACCAGATGCAGGTGGCCGTAATCTGGCAGCTAGACCGATGGAAATGGTGCTTATAGGCATGGGGGGATGCACCGCATTTGATGTGGTGATGATCCTTAAAAAAGGACGCCAGGCCATCAGTGACTGTATTGTGGAATTATCTGCAGAGCGTGCAGATGACATACCAAAGGTGTTCACAAAAATTCATGTGCATTACATAGTTAAGGGTAAAGGTTTGAGCGAAAAGCGTGTTTCAGATGCCGTGAATCTTACTGCAGAGAAATATTGCTCAGTATCTATTATGCTGGCTAAAACTGCTGAAGTTACCCACGATTACGAAATTATAGAAGAATAATTAATGTCAGATTTATCAGTACAGCAGGCTTTCGAGGCGCTGCTGGAGCAATATTATAATGCCTGGTTCCGTTATCATCCTGAGCAGGCTGTGCATATCGGAGTTCCTGGATTTGAGGAAAATTTACGGCCTTATAGTGATGATGAAATAGGTGCTCTAATTTCACTTAATGAAAAGCTGTTATCCAGCCTGGATGAAATTAATTTCTATGCGCTTGAAGTGGAGAACCAGATAGATTACTCCATAGTCTATAGTTCGGCGATTAACGAGTTACAGGAATTACATGATAATGACTGGCGTTATCGAAGACCACAGGATTTTTTACCTGTTGATGCAATATACCAGTTGTTGTCTCGACCAGTAGAAAATTTACATCGGGCATTTAAGCATCGTTTAGAAGCCATACCTGAATATTTGCGAGGTGCTCGTAGTTATCTTGGTCAGCAACCAGAACTGATTTCACCAGACTGGCTTCATAGTGCCAGTCAACAGGCTATTGCGGGTGTTAGTTATTTCCGTAACCTGGTACGACATCCTGAAGTTGTGACTAAATTTCAAAATCCGCAACGATTACAGTCACAGTGTGAAGAAGCGGCATGTGCCATGGAAGATTTTGCACGATATATTGATCATGAACTGAAACCCAGGGCCAGTGGTAATTTTGCCTGCGGTAAGAAACATTTTGAAGAACTATTAAAAAATATACATTTTCTTGATGTTGATGCCGACCAGTTACATGTTTTTGGTAGTCGATTGTTTGAACAGACTCAGCAGCAAATCATTGACCTGGTTAAGGAAATCAGGGGTGATGAAGATGTTGAGACAGCACTGGCTGATATACGTGGCAGTTATCCAGCCGGAGATACATCAGAACTGTTAAAAGTTTATCGTGATCGAATGAAAGCGGCTTTTGATTTTGTTCAGCAGCATCAGTTGGTGACTATTCCAGAAGAACAGCAGTTGAAGGTGATAGAGACGCCTGGATTTTTGCGACATGAAATTCCTTTCGCAGCATATGAAGAGCCTGCGTCCAGTGATGAGCATCAACAGGGTTATTATTATGTAACACCTGTGGTAACGGAAGATCATATGCTGGAACATAACTGGGTATCTATTGATCTGACCTGTGTGCATGAAGCATTCCCTGGACATCATTTACAGTTTGTTACAGCGAACAGGAACTCTTTAAATAGTTTGCCTCGGCTATTAAATCCTTCATCCACTTTTTATGAGGGATGGGCGCTTTATTGTGAAGAGCTGATGCTGGAACAGGGTTTTTTATCCACGCCACAACACCAGTTAATCATGTTGCGGGATCGATTGTGGAGAGCATTACGTGTGATGCTTGATGTCGAACTTCATACTCGTAACTTGACGGTGGAGCAGGCGGCTCAGAAAATGTGTAAACATCTGGGCTTTTCTATGGATCATGCCAGGGCAGATATAAGCTGGTACATTCAGTCGCCAACGGTGCCAATGGGTTATGCGACTGGCTGGGCGTTGATTAAAGCAGTCAGGGATATACAGTCTGGTAGTGACGATTTTAATTTGAAAGATTTTCATGACAGTTTATTATCAGTTGGATCATGTGCTTTGCCGTTGGTAATCAGGCGAGTATTTGGCGAGCAAACATGGCTAGAAGTTAAACAACAGGTTTTTGGTTAGGACGTATCTTTTAAAATTAAGAGTACCTGATTTTAGATATTTTGATTAAAGTGAGAATTCGGTTGAGAATGTTTAAGCTGATTTTGTTCTGACGTGTGACCAGGTAATTAATGATGCTAGACAGTATACGATCATTTTTTGAAAACAATTTTTCTCTGGTAAATACCGCTGATGATGTATCGGCTCGATTAAAGCTGGCAACAGCTGCATTACTGATTGAAATGATGCAACAGGATGGTGAAAGTCATGATGCTGAGCACAGGGCGGTAAGGACGGCATTAAGGGAAAAATTTAATTTATCTGAGGAAGAAACACGTCAGTTAGTTGAGCTGGCGCATGATGAGGCTCGTTCAGCGACCGATTATTATCAATTTACCCGTCTTATTGCACAGGAGTTTTCACAACAGCAAAAGATTAAGGTGATTGAATATCTGTGGGTAATTGCTTTTGCTGATGAGCAGTTGAATTCATATGAAGAGCATATGGTAAGGCGGATAGCCGATTTAATTTATGTGCCTCATGCCGATTTTATACAGGCTAAACATCGAGTGCAGAAATCCATGGGTTTGGCTGATTAATAACTGGTTTTATCTGGTTTGTTTTGCCAGGCGGTGAAGCAAGCGTCATGGCCTTCACATTTTACATGTTCGACTTTGATGCTTCTGCTGGTATAAGGTAAAGCTAATTCCCTGGCAATATTCGCATCATCAAAACCTGCTTTAGCCGCATCTTTTTCTGTGGCAGCAAAAACAACTCTATCAAGGCGAGACCAGTAAATTGCTGACATGCACATAGGGCATGGTTCACAGCTACTATAAAGTATGCAGCCTTCGAGGGTAAAACTTGCAAGGGTTTGACAGGCATTACGTATGGCGATGATTTCAGCATGAGCTGTAGGGTCATTGTTAATAGTGACCTGGTTGTTTCCAGTGCTAATAATAGTATCGTCTTTGACAATGATGGCGCCGAATGGGCCGCCACCCTGATTTACGGATAAAGTTGCAATTTCAATGGATTTTTTCAGGAAAGTCGTGTCTAGATCAGACATATATAATTAATCAATATCAAATTTTTTTTCAAAATGAGCAACTTGAAAAACCTGTTTAATGAAGTCGTTACAATTAACAATTTTTATTCTATGGTTTTTGAATTCTTCGTCAAGTAATAACAACATGCCGAGGGCGGCACTGTCCATGTAGTCTGTGCTGTGTAAGTCCACAACAATATTATAGGAGTTATCAATATCCTGGTATGATTTTCGAAATTCCGGGTGTAATGAAAAATCAAAATTACCACTAACAATGATTCTTAATTCATTGTTTTCATCATCTTTTCTGATTTGTATAGCCATGTGGGGTCTCTGACAGATTTGGTATGTATGCTTGGTTACATCGAGTATAGATGAGTAATTTTTATTTTTCTTTTGAGGCTAGTGTTTAGTGTTGGGGGTTTCAGGTGGGATTGCGTGGTTGAAAATTGCGTCAACGTCAATCTTATCAAATGAGTAAAGGGCATTACAGAATTCACAATTAACCTCAATATTTTTATGTTCATTTAAGATGCTTTGTGCTTCTTCTATGCCCAGGGAGAGTAGCATGTTGCTAATGCGTTCCCTGGAGCAGTTGCATCGAAAACAAAATGGTTCGGATTCAAAAAGACGAATGTCCTCTTCATGAAACAGTCGGTGTAGTAACTGACGTGAATCCAGGTTTAATAACTCATTATCGGTGATAGTTGAAGCAAGGTGAGTGGTGCGATTCCATGCATCAGTATCTGGATTTTTACCTGGCAGTTCCTGTAATAAAAGCCCGGCACAGGACTGTGCACTGGCACAGAGCCAGAGCCGGGTGTTGAGTTGTTCGGATTGTTCAAAATAAGCTTCTAGCGCCTGGTTGAGGTGATTGCCTTGCAGGGCAATGATGCCCTGGTAAGGCTCGCCTTTGTCAGGCTCAATAGTTATAGCCATTTGTCCATTACCAAATATGGCTTTAAGGTCACGTTCAGGTACAACGCCTTGCCAGCGAGCAATGGCTCTCATGGTGCCATCTGCTGTGGCCTGTACGACCAGTAAATGCAAAGGACCATCACCACGTATCTGTAAAATTAGTGAGCCATCAAATTTGATTGTCGCAGTTAGCAAAGCACAGGCGGCCAGTGCTTCACCCAGAATAGTCTGTACCTGTTCCGGGTAATCTGTGCGTTGCAAAATGGCCTGCCATGTGGCATCAAGGTGTATATGCTCACCTCGTACATTGGTGTTTTCAATTAGAAAACGATGCAGCTGATCTTTCTCTGGCATTAGCTGCTTAATTTCTGCTTGAGGATTTCGTTGACCTGTGCCGGGTTGGCCTTGCCCTGTGATGCTTTCATGACCTGTCCAACAAAGAAACCAAATACCTTGTCCTTACCAGCTCGGTATTGTTCAACCTGTTGCGGATTACTTGCAATAATTTCATCAATCATGGCTTCAATGGCAGAGTTATCAGTGATTTGTTTCAGGCCTTTGTTTTCGATGACTGTATCTGCGTCACCTTCACCAGACCACATGGCATTGAAAACATCCTTGGCGATTTTGCCTGATATGGTTTTATCGTTGATGCGTTTTAACATGCTGGCAAGCATGTCGGCAGTTACAGGTGACTGGTCGATGCTGATGTCTTCCTTGTTAAGTCGAGCAGATAAATCGCCAATAACCCAGTTGGCTGCAAGCTTGGCATCCCCGGAAGATTGCTGGACAACAGACTCAAAGTAATCAGCCAGGTCACGGCTGCCGGTTAGTATGACTGCATCATAATCTGTCAGACTGTATTCGCTGATAAAACGTTCGCGCTTTTCTTTAGGTAATTCAGGCAGGGTTTTTCGAACGTCTTCCAGGTAGGCTTCATCGATAATGACTGGTAGCAGGTCAGGGTCAGGAAAGTAACGATAGTCATTGGCTTCTTCCTTGCTGCGCATCGAACGTGTTTCATCTTTATCAGCATCGTAAAGACGCGTTTCCTGGATAACTTCACCACCGCTTTCGAGCAGGTCAATCTGGCGATCAATTTCAAAATTTATGGCACGTTCTACAAAGCGGAATGAATTGATGTTTTTGATTTCGGCTCGTGTGCCAAGCTCTTCCTGTCCCTTGAGGCGAACTGAGACATTGGCATCACAGCGAAATGAACCTTCTGCCATGTTGCCATCACAAATTTCAAGATACTGCACAAGAGAATGCAGTTTTTTCATGTAGGCAACAGCTTCTTTGGCTGAACGAATGTCAGGTTCTGAAACAATTTCCAGTAAAGGTGTGCCGGCACGGTTCAAATCAATGCCTGTCATGCCATGAAAATCTTCATGTAACGATTTACCTGCATCTTCTTCCAGGTGAGCACGCGTGATGCCAATAATTTTAGTGCTACCATCTTCCAGTTCGATTTCCATTTCACCCTTCTCAACGATTGGCAGTTCAAATTGTGAAATTTGATAGCCTTTTGGCAGATCAGGGTAAAAATAATTTTTACGGGCAAAGACGGAATGCCTGGATACATTCGATCCTGTCGCCAGGCCAAATTTGGCAGCCATATGAATGGCTTCTTTGTTAACAACCGGTAATACGCCGGGTAAGCCAAGATCAACAGCACAGGCCTGAGTATTTGGTTCTGCTCCATAGGCGGTCGATGCAGATGAAAATATTTTACTTTTTGTTGCCAGTTGGGCGTGTATTTCTAAACCGATTACGCTTTCCCATTCCATAAAAAATGCCTCAGATAATTATTTTTACCACAAAGTTAACAGGGCAAGCTGTTTTGGTGGCAGTTGGTATTTGTTGGTTAAATAAATGCATCGGGTATCTGTCTGTGCCATTCAGTAGTTTGTTGATATTGATGAGCAACATTTAGTAAACGGCTTTCTTCAAATGAATTAGCGATGATCTGCAACCCTACGGGCATGTTATTACTAAAGCCCGCTGGAATACTGATACCAGGTAAGCCAGCCAGGTTGACTGCAATGGTATAGATGTCAGACAGGTACATTGATACCGGATCACTGGTTTTTTCGCCAATTTTAAATGCAGTACCGGGAGAGGACGGCCCCATAATAACGTCAACCGTTTCAAATGCTTTGGTAAAATCATCTGAAATCATACGACGTAATTGCTGTGCTTTGAGATAGTAGGCGTCATAGTAACCCGCTGATAATGCGTAGGTGCCGACCATAATACGGCGTTTAACTTCTGCACCAAAAGCTTCACCTCGGGAACGTTTGTATAAATCTTCCAGGTCCCTGGGGTCTTCGCAACGGTAACCAAAACGTACACCGTCAAAACGAGACAGGTTAGAAGAACATTCTGCTGGCGCGACAACGTAGTAGACGGGTACGGCGAGATGGGTATTAGGCAGGGAAATTTCAATGATTTCAGCACCCATATCTTTATATTGCTGGATAGCCTGGTCAATTACCTCGGCAACACCTGCGTCCAGGCCGGTATCAAAGTATTCTTTCGGCAGGCCAATTTTCAAACCATTAAGATCTTTGTTCAGATCAGCTGTGTAATCAGGTACGTCTTTTTTGATTGAGGTTGAATCACGACGATCAAATCCTGCCATGGCATTGAGTAGCAAAGCACAGTCTTCAGCACTTTGAGCCATCGGGCCTGCCTGATCAAGGCTGGAGGCAAATGCAATCATTCCATAGCGTGAGACACGGCCATAAGTTGGTTTCAGGCCGGTTATGCCACACAGTGAAGCGGGCTGGCGAATAGATCCACCCGTATCTGTGCCAGTCGCTGCGGGGGTAAGTCTTGCGGCTACCGATGCGGCTGAGCCGCCGGATGAACCACCGGGAACGCTTTGTGTGTTCCAGGGATTTTTTACCGGACCGTAATAACTGGTCTCATTGGAGGAGCCCATGGCAAATTCATCCATATTGGTTTTGCCAAGCATGACCATGCCAGCCTGAGACATTTTCTCTACCACGGTGGCATCATAGGGCGAGATAAAATTATCCAGCATTTTTGAGCCACAGCTGGTTTTGATATCACGAGTACAGAAAATATCTTTATGAGCAAATGGAATGCCTGTTAGAAGGCCGGCAGTACCTGCTTTGATAGTGTCGTCGGCAGCCTGTGCCTGTGCCAGGGCCTGGTCTTCTGTAACAGTAATAAAGCTGTTTAAATCTGTATCGAGCTGTTTAATACGTTGAAGAAAAGCCTGGGTCAATTCAACGGAGCTTACCTCGCCAGACGTCAGCAACTGTGATAGTTCGGCCAGTGTTTTAGTATGAAACATGTATATTCCTGTGAAAATTATTCAATAACGCTTGTTCTCAGATAGAGGCTATTTCTTCCAGTAAAAATTATTCTATTACTTTGGGTACCAGGTACAGGCCATTTTCTGTAGCGGGTGCGATTTTCTGGAAACGTTCGCGTTGGTTTTCTTCCAGAACTTCGTCAGGTCTTAGTCGTTGGGCAAGATCCTGAGGATGCGCCATTGGGGTCACATTACTGGTATCTATGGAATTCATTTGCTCAACAAGATCCAGAATACTGGAAAGATTAGTTGCATAGTCATCAATATCTGATTCGTTAATGTTTAATCGCGCCAGATGTGCGATTTTTTTTACATCATCAGCTTTAAGTGACATGAATATCTCCGGTTGAGTTAGTTAAATAATGAGAATTTTGTTTAAAACCGCGCAAAATTAGCACATTCTTCACTGTTAAACTACTACTGAGCTTGCTCTGTTTGTAACTCATTGTTAGAGTAGCGCTGATTTGCAGAGCGTACTGTACAATATGTCTCTGTGTACTATTAATATATAAAATTATTAAAACTATAAAACGGGTCGGCCAATAACCATGTTAAAACGCTTAATGGGCATGTTCTCAAATGATTTATCGATTGATCTCGGTACTGCTAATACTTTAATTTATGCACGTGGCAAAGGAATTGTCCTTAATGAGCCATCTGTTGTGGCCATTCGCCAGGATCGGGGTCCCGGCGGCCCTAAAACCATAGAAGCCTATGGTGCAGATGCCAAAGGGATGCTGGGTCGTACACCACAGAATATTACAGCAATTCGTCCAATGCGTGATGGTGTTATTGCTGATTTCCATGTCACTGAGAAAATGTTGCAGCATTTTATCAAGCGTGTTCATGACAAGGCTATGTTTCGTCCCAGTCCAAGAGTATTGATCTGTGTGCCCTGTGGTGCAACCCAGGTTGAGCGTCGTGCTATTAGAGAATCAGCAGCTGGTGCAGGTGCTCGTAAGGTTTATTTGATTGAAGAACCTATGGCTGCAGCAATTGGTGCTGGTATGCCAGTGGATGAGCCCCGTGGCTCCATGGTGCTGGATATAGGCGGTGGCACCTCTGAGGTGGCCGTTATTTCCCTGAATGGTATTGTATATTCCGCATCTGTTCGTATTGGTGGTGACAAGTTTGATGAAGGGATTTTCAGTTATATTCGACGTAATTACGGTATTTTGATTGGTGAAGCAACGGCTGAAAGAATCAAGCATCAGATAGGCTCCGCTTATCCAGGCAAGGAATTGCTGGAAATAGAAGTTAAAGGCCGTAATTTATCAGAAGGTATACCCCGTAGTTTTACGCTGAATAGCAATGAAATTCTTGAAGCCCTGCAGGAACCCTTGCAGGGAATCGTGAGTGCCGTTAAAACAGCCCTGGAACAGACACCTCCTGAATTAGGCGCTGACGTAGCAGAGCGTGGTATCGTTCTGACCGGAGGTGGGGCACTTTTAAGGGATCTTGATCGTCTGTTGATGGAAGAAACGGGTCTGCCTGTCATCATGGCTGAAGAGCCGCTAACCTGTGTTGCTCGTGGTGGCGGTCGAGTTCTGGAGCTGATTGATGAACATGGTGGGGATTTCCTGGCTGTTGAATAGATTCTGTTTAGCAGCATCTTCCGGGCGGCTGAATTTTAATCTGTAGATAGGTTGTTACAGGGCAGATATTAATGCAGTCATTATTCGTACGCGGTCCATCAGTTACTCTACGAACAATTATATTTGTTGGATTATCTATTATTTTAATGATTGCAGATCACCGCTGGCAGCATGTTGAAGCCATGCGGACGGCAGTTGAGTCTCTGGTTATTCATCCATTACGTTACATTATTAATGTTCCTGCTGATTTGATTCAGTGGACCAGTGAATCAATATCGTCTCAAAAAGAGCTGGTTGACGAAAATCGGCGGCTTAAAGATCAGCAGCTAAAAGCCCAGGTAAGTTTGCAAAAACTCAGCATACTGGAAAAGGAAAATGAGCGATTAAGGAAAATGCTGAGCGCCCAGCCAAAGGTGGGTGAAAAGGTATTAATTGCTGAATTGCTATCAATTGATATGGATCCATACAGGCAGCAGGTGGTTCTGAATAAAGGTCAACATCATTCTGTCTATCATGGTCAACCCGTTATTGATGCCTGGGGAGTGATGGGTCAGGTGGTGCATATTGGTGAGTATTCCTCAACAGCAATGTTAATTACAGACCCCAGTCATGCCATTCCAGTCCAGGTCAATCGCAATGGTTTAAGAAGTACGGTGTTTGGCAATGGGCAGACAGACAATCTTGAGTTGAAATATATACCTCATAATGCAGATATTGAAATCGGTGATTTGATAATAACATCCGGTCTAGGCGGTCGTTTTCCACCTAATTACCCTGTGGGAAGAATAATTTCAATTGAACGTCCAGCGGGAGAGACTTTTGCCAATGTCATTGCTCAGCCTATTGCGCATATTGACCGTAGCCGAGAAATTTTACTGGTTTGGCATAATGCACCTGAGATTGAAGAAGCACCGGGTGATCTAGAGGCGGTAATCAATGAATAATTGTTATCGGATTATTTTTTTATGCGTCATTGTCGCCCTGATGCTGGCTATGATGCCCTTACCAGGCTGGGCACAATCATTAAGGCCTGACTGGGTTACCATGGTGATTATTTACTGGGTAATGGCTTTGCCACAACAGGTCGGAGTTACTGTTGCATGGGTTTCTGGTTTATTACTGGATGTTAGCCTGGGTAGTATACTCGGCCAGCATGCGCTCGGTATGGTACTGGTTGCATACCTGGTGTCATTGCAATATCAGAGAGTACGGGTATTTTCCTTGTTTCAACAGTCTATAGTTGTTTCTATACTGCTTATATTTAAGCAAATAATAGTTCTCTGGGTGGATGGTATTGTCGGGCTGGCGAATGAAAGCTGGTCATATTTTCTACCGAGTATTATTGGGGCGATGGTGTGGCCATGGGTGTTTACATTATTGAGAAATATTCGTCGGCAGAATATGTGAACAGGTGGTATTTCAAGCAGAATGATTTCCCTAAAACAAAAACTTGCTGAATATGGTTTCGAATCCAGGGAATCCTACGATTACGCGGTTCATTGTCTACTGGAAAATCCGGTTGAAACAATTCGTTGTCTTAATGTTGATGGAGATCCCGGGCGGCGGAAAACAGCTTTTGCCCATGCCCTGGCCCAGGCGCTTGGTTACGAACAGGTTTTATATTTTGAGTTCGGAGTAGAAAAGCCTGTGCCGCAGGTTATTCGTCTTAATGAAGGTGAAGAATTACCTGATGAGCCTCCAACACAGCCTTTTGATCGAATAATGACTGAGGCCTGTGCTCTTAGTGAAGCTGAAAAAACCATTGTTATTCTTGATCAGTTGCATAAGGCTGAATTTCAGCAGCATATCAGGTTGTATGAGTTCACCAGAAATAAAATATGGGCCTATTCAGATATAAAATTCCATGCAAATAACAACAATCTGATGTTATTCCTTGTTTCTAATGAGGTTTTGTATCATTCGTTGCAGCAAAATAGTTTTCGTGTCTGGATTAGTGCCGAGGGCTCTGAAGCAGTAGCTTTACAGCCACAGGATCTGGGTCTGGATGAATCTAGTCGAGAATGGTTGGAGTCCTTGAATAAGTTATTGATTGAATTAGGATTATCTCCTTCAGTTTCAGAATATAGAAAGCTGGCTTATGATATTGAAGCTCATATTCGTACTGAGGAACAGTTAAAAGTCTCTATTTTTGGCTGGCTGGAGAATGTTGATCGTGCCCGTTTGTACAGCCGATCTATTCAACCGTATATTGACAGGCTGATGGTGGCCATTGAATCAGGCATGGGTATCCAGGAAGAGATTGAGTTAAGTTCGAATGATTCCAGTTAAATTGTTTGAATTTTAACGAAAATACTAGCCTTTTATCTAATAAATTATGAAAAATACCAGCAAATTAATCTAAAAGCTTGCCTACTATTGTAATTTCTTGCTATATATATCGTGTAGAGTAGGGTAAAAATATCCATTGTTCAGGGCGGACTTCGGTTTTTGGGCTAATACCGTTTTACATAGAGCAATGGTTATTTATCTAAATAACTACTCACTAATAAGCTGTTGTTTTTGTGACATGAATAACAGTGAAGTATGTAAATGATAAATAGAATCTAAATGTCGGAGTTAAAAGTCTATGTCGGTTATGCAAAACAATACTCAGCAGAAACATCTGGAACAACATGATTTACGTGATGTGTCTAGCACTGCTCGGCTGTTTCGTTTTAACCGTCCAGTCTATATGACCAGTTCAGTATGGCATGATTGTGTTGAGTTAATGGATCATAATGGCAAAACCATTGATGAACTGGCCGTCTTGCAGAGACTCAGGCATGTACTATTTATGGCGTCGAGTGCGTTACACGGCAGGATTAATAATCTGGAATGTAAATTTACCATTCATCGAGTGCCTAATGATGGGCGTGCTCGGCATCCAGAAGTTACACATCTGAAACTGGTAGCGCATCAAGATCAGTTTAATCAGCCTGTAATAACAATTAAGCAATTTGATGAATAATCTAACGGTAAATGGCGATATGTTTCCAGAAGATCATTATCAACTAGAAGCAAATTACAGACCTGATCTCAGGGATGTGACCAGTACTGCCAGATTGTTTAATTTCAAACGTCCAGTGTACATGTCAGATGATGTATGGAGTGACTGTGTAGATCTGCGAGCTGTAGATAATGAATCTTATGATGAACTGGCGGTATTACAGCGCTTACGTCATATTTTATTCATGGCAGCCAGTGTCTTACGCGGACGAGTTGAAGACCTGCAATATAACTTCCGTATATACCGCGTGCCAAATAAACCCATGGAATCACGTCGGCCCGAGCCTGTAGATTTACTTCTGGTTGCTCATAAAGATGAATTTAACAGGCCTGTAATTACTATACAGTTTCCCGCTGAATAATTGTTAAAACTGATGGAGTAGTAGCATTTGTATCAGGGTCGTGAAAACGGCATGTGGATAACTGTGGTTTTCGAGAGAAGAGGCTATGATAAAACATTGGTTTACCTCAAAAAAAGCAAATAAAGAACGTACTGCTGAAGTAGATGAACGATTACATTCCTGCAGTGTACTGATTGTGGATGATTCCAGAACGCAGTTGTTTGCTATGGCTAAAATGCTTAAGAGTGTCGGCATTACTACTCACACGGCTGAAAATGGTAAGCAGGGAATATTGATGGCCAGGCATATAAAACCAGATCTGATTTTAATGGATATTGTTATGCCTGAACTAAATGGTTTTCAGGCAACTCGTCATCTGACTCGTCAGCCAGACACTAGTCATATACCGATCATTATTGTTAGTGGCTCAAACCAGGAGTCTGATAAGGCCTGGGGGCTTAAACTTGGCGCCAGGGATTATATCGCCAAGCCAGTCAATAAGACTGAATTAATAGCCAAGGTTTATTTATGGCTTAACAGCGATTCTGTTGCAGCTGCCAAGGGTAGCAATAACAATAATATGAATATGCTGAACACAGTTCAGGCGATTTAATTCGGTTATCAGTAGTACTTGCCGGATATATTTTTTTCAAAAGTAATCAGCAGCTAGTTATTTACAGGTAATAAGCTGTTGATGTCATGACTCTGGACATGGCCTGCATAATCTTTTTCACTGGCCATGGTAGTTCTGCTCCGCCACCCTCAAGGGCAACAGTAGCATGGTGAGCTTCATCATCTTTCATCTGTTTTAAAATAACTCGACTACGGGCATCATTTACAGGTAATTGTTCCAGGTGCTGATCCAGGTGTTTAATTACCTGGTGTTCAGTTTCGGCCACGAAGCCCAGGCTCCATTTGTCACCTATGGCACCGGCAAAAGCGCCTATGGCAAAAGAACCAGCATACCAGATCGGGTTAAGCACACTTTTATGACTTCCCAGGTCGTGCAGGCGCTTTTCAGTCCATGCCAAGTGATCATTTTCTTCAAGAGCGGCTCGCTCCATGCTGGCACGAACCTCGTCAAGGCGAGCGGTTAACGCCTGACCCTGGTACAGGGCCTGGGCGGATACTTCTCCTGAGTGATTAACGCGCATAAGCCCGGCTGAATGGCTACGCTCAATGTCATTCAGGGTCGATTCAGTCATGCCTTCAGAAGGGTCGGGTCGTTCAGTTATCACAGGTTTGCCCAGCACGGTTCTCAGGGCATGATCAGCCTGTGAAATCCAGTGATCAAAGGCGGAGTAGTGTCGCATGAGTCTGTGTCCTGTTAATTGAAAATGAAGTATATCATTTTAAATGTCGAGCCAGCATTGTCAGGGGGTGAATAACCTCAACAGGTATTTTTCTCCTGCTCAGTCCTGTCTTGAAGTGAAGACTGCAACCAATATTATCACTAACGATGAACTGTGGCGTTGAAGATTCTAACCCGGTTAATTTTTTATCCAGCA
Source organism: Gammaproteobacteria bacterium (assembly GCA_029879605.1). Lineage (GTDB taxonomy): Bacteria > Pseudomonadota > Gammaproteobacteria > SZUA-229 > SZUA-229 > JAPHQX01. The sequence continues at coordinate 443 of JAOUQA010000010.1, read as the reverse complement.
AACGATCAGCCTGCTCTGGGTACTGGATAAAATGACTGCCCCCAGCGCCACAGCAACTGTTGTGGTCAGGTAAATTTTGAGTGGACAGGTCAGGGATCAGGTTGAGCAATCGCTGATTCAGGCCACCGAGCTGCAGGGTGTTTTTTAAACTGCAACTTTCATGTAACCAGACAGTTTGTTGGGATGGAGCAAAGTAATCAGAAGCTGGTGGGATCAGTTTTAGTAGAAACTGGCCAATATGAGAAATGGATGGATGAACAGGAGGCTGCTGAAGTTGGGAGCCGCAACCACTATCAATATAGATTAGAGTTTCTGCATCACAGGACTGAAATAGCGACATATTTTTTTCTGCCAGTTCCTGGGCAGTATTGATGTGTCCACTATGCTGGTGCAGGCCTCCACAGCAGTGCTGATTACCTGGTATGTGGACATTAAAGCCAAAA
>JAOUQA010000188.1 GCA_029879605.1 Gammaproteobacteria bacterium | reverse complement strand
ATGGTGCCACCAATGGTTGCTGCATCTCCGTAAGCCGGTGGCTCAAAACCAAACATCTGGTTTTCACTGGCCAGGGTTTTTTCCAGCTCCCTTAAATTAGTGCCGGCACGAACAGTAACAACCAGTTCAGTCGGTTCATAATTAATAATGCCACTGTGCTCACTAACATCCAGTGACTCACCCACCGATTCATTACCATAAAACTGTTTACTGTTACCCGCGGTTATACGCAAGGCGGTTTTCTGATTAACCGCCTGCTCCACCTGCTGTTGTAATTGTTGACTGATATCTTTATCCAGCATAAGTAAACTTCTCTAAAAACGTTCCAGTTCTGGATGGGATAACTCACCATGATGAACATGCATGGCACCAAACTCGGCACAACGATGTAAGGTTGGAATTGCTTTGCCGGGATTCAACAGGGCTTTTTCATCAAAGGCATTTTTTAAGGCGTGAAACTGTGTCAGTTCCAGTGAATCAAACTGCACACACATCTGGTTTATTTTTTCCAGCCCCACACCATGCTCACCGGTAATGCTGCCACCCACCTCAACACATAACTCAAGTATTTTGCCACCGAATTCTTCAGTACGTTCCAGCTCACCGGGAACATTTGCATCATAAAGAATCAGAGGATGTAGATTGCCATCTCCGGCATGAAATACATTGGCAACAGGTAAATTATAGGCCTGCGATAACTCGGCCATTTTCTGTAACACTTCAGGTAAACGTTTGCGCGGAATGGTGCCATCCATACAGTAGTAATCCGGTGAGATACGACCCACGGCCGGAAATGCAGCCTTGCGACCTTTCCAGAAAGTTAAACGTTCCTGCTCATCTTTAGCCGTGCGCACTTCAGTTGCACCACTCTGGCTGACAATATCATGCACCTGCATAATGTGTTCAGACACTTCAGCATTGGAACCATCCAGCTCACATAATAAAATAGCTTCCGCATCTACCGGGTAACCGGCATGCACAAAATCTTCTGCCGCTTTAATCGCCAGCTTATCCATCATTTCCAGCCCGGCAGGAATAATACCGGCTGAAATAATATTACCCACTGCAGTTCCCGCCTTAACCACATCATCAAATGCTGCCAGTATGACCTGGGCGCGATCCGGTTTAGGCAATAACTTGACCGTCACTTCAACGATGACTGCCAGCATACCTTCAGAACCGGTCATCAGTGCCAGCAAATCATAACCGGCGGAATCAAGGCCACTGTTACCAATGGTTAATAGTTCGCCCTCGATAGTGACGACTTTTAATTGCTGAATGTTATGCACTGTCAGGCCATATTTCAGACAATGCACACCACCGGAATTTTCAGCCACGTTACCGCCAATGGTACAGGCGATCTGCGATGAAGGATCAGGAGCATAATAGAGATCAAGGTGATTGACTGCCTGGGAAATAGCCAGGTTACGCACACCGGGCTGCACCCTGGCCAGGCGAGCCTCTGCATCGATATCGATAATGCTGTTAAATTTTGCCAGGCTTAGCAGCACGCCATCTTCAACGGGCAAGGCACCACCGGACAAACCGGTACCCGCACCCCTGGCAACCACTGAAATATCATGACGGTAACAGTAACTCAGAATTTGCTGTACCTGCTCTGTATTAGCAGGTAACGCAACCACCATAGGTAATCGACGATAGGCAGACAGACCATCACATTCATAAGGTCGCAGATCTTCTTCGTCATAAAGCACTGCCTCCCTGGGTAAAATCTTAAGCAGTGCCCTGATAATATCTTGCTTAGGTATATTCATGAAAATTCTTTTATGTCAGCAATGCACAGATTACTAGGAAATAGACCTGTCTTCAAATAACCTTGACTGCTAAGTAATCCCTGTTAACTGGCTTCATCCACTGCCTGATCAAAACCCGTTTTAGCCGATAGTTTCTGATACGCTTCAGCCAGTGAATCATCATTACCCACATTACCCGGAAATATAACAACCGGCATATCCGGAAAACGTCGATGATAACTGGGGCAACGCACCACGGAACAACCGGCTAAAATCTGACCAACCACGCGGGAGGTTTTTAAACTCAAGCCATTACTCAGCACATCATTCGAGGTGATACCCCCTTTGCTGATAAGAAACCCCAGTGTTTCAGGTAAACGTCGGACTATATCCATCAGAAAATCCGAGACCAGCTTACCAAAATCTAGTCGCTCAGACTGGGAAGAAAATGTTTTTTCAAAACGACTGGTATAAATCACCACCGTGTTCGTCTGTTGATGAATCGTATTGATTTGATCAACTATTGATTCGAGTAAGGCATCGTAATTATCCTGGATCTCATCCACATTCACTTCGATACCTGTAATGCCGGGCATCTTGAGTAATGCATTAAGCTGCTGAGTAGTTTTTTTCACATGCGAACCCACAATGACGGCACCGGGTTTTTCATTACGCACATAACGACTCATATTATCCGCACTTACCGGTTGTGGTGGTAACTGAGATAATGCCGTTAATAGACTGGCCGCACTGCGGAACAGAAAACGTTTGCCCATACCGGCCGCAGTCATTAACTGGTTACAAAAATTATTTAAATCCTGCTGGTTCTCAGCATCAACCACGCAACAGGTGTTGTCCATTAAAGCCATCAGGCGCGCCAGGCTGTCACCACGCACATCGTATAACTGGAAACGTTCAACATCATTAGCTCTTATTCGTCCCTGTGTTTTTTCTTCAACATAATCCGGCAAATAACTATGGCTATAAGCAAACACCGAATCATTGGCGAATTCTGTTTCATGAACCGGAACGGGCTCACCATCAACCATTAAATAATGAATGCTGTCTTTGGTAAAACGACCACCTTCAAAAAAAGCCGGCACCATAAAGTGCGCATCAAAAGGCCCCAGTTCTTCGGCGATCACATCAGTCTCAACAGGATAATGACCACGTAAAGTTGAATCAGAACGACTTACCACCAGTGGATTAATTTCACGACCTGATGCATTTAAATCTGCCAGGGCCTGTTTTAAATTAATACAAACTTCCCGCGTCAGGTCAGCAGCCGATTGTGCATCCATACCACGGGTATTAGTAAGCACAAAAAACAGAGGCGCATCATCCTGTAAACCTTCTTTGAGTGTTGTCACATCCCAGCGGGTTAATAACAAACAACTGTGTACTGTTTGTGATCCGGTTGGGTCATCATCGAGTACAATAATTTTTGTTTCAGCCATAATATTTGTCTCTGTTTAAAATCCTGTAAAGTAGAATAACTAATTAGAGTCCCCTCTCCCAATTATGGGAGAGGGAATCTTATTTAATTTTTCATCCTCACATGTTTCACGCAAGCATAAAAAATCAATGTTAATTACTTCATCAATGTATTAACACGGTCAACCATAATCTCCGGTGTTATACCATTGAATGCCATGATCTCGGTTGGTGTTGCTGTTGTTTCACCACGTTTCCAGCAAACCGTATCGCGCTTCGCTGCACGTGTGCGTAACAACACAGGCTCTAATGGCGCACTTGGACCACCACTCACTGCCATACATACATCACCGTCAAACAGGGCATTAAATGCTTCGTCAGTCATGAACTTGTCATCAGGCTGTGAAACCGTATCCCAGGAAATATCAGTAGGACGATATAAACGACGTGGGTTCAATACAGCAACGATGCGTACTTTATAACCCTCGGCTTCCAGTTTATCCTTAGCTTCGAACACTGGCAGGTAAATCATATCGCCGGTAACTGCAAAAACAACAGTACCTTTATCACCTGAGGCAGATTCATAAATTGTTGCTGCACCTTCTTCAATAGCCGTGCGTGCTTCATTGATCGACATATAAACAGGTAGCGGACTCTTCGAGGCAATAATCACCATGCCCTTGTTATAACTGCCGGTCGCATATTCATACGTTGCCTGCATGGCATTAGCATCACAGGGGAACAATGGATATACATTACCGTTACGCATCATGGCACCGAAATAGTTTTCAATTTCCGGGCGTTGATGAGTCCAGCCATTACGACCCTGCTCTAATGCACCGGCAGTAAACATCGTTACAATCGCAGGCGTCTTACGACGCAATTCAGCCATTGCCTGGGTCACTGTTTGAACAATCGGCCAGCCGTTAATCGCAAATGATTCATAAGACAACCAGATCGAGCGTGAACCAAACAATGCCAGGCCTGCTGCAAAACCGGCACAGGCATCTTCATTCAACGGTTCATACACCTGGCCAGTTGGCTCCTGGTTGTATAAAGGATCTGTGGTTGGATGACGAATTTTCAACGCATCATTAATATTTTTCATTGCCGATGCTTCGTTACCATCTGCATTGGTAACCACGAAACGTTTATCAAACTGACCCATCTGTGCAACCAGTGCACCCATGGCTGTTGCAGGAACGGCTTTCTCATCTTTAGAAAAATCCTGCATTTCGAATTCAGGTAAATCAGCAATCGCCAGGTCACCTTCAGTCACAACGGTTTTAACCGCAGGACCGCCACCAGCGCGTGAGAAATTATCACGTACTATCTGCCAGGCCGCTTCAGGTAATGCACGCTGTTTTAAACCCTCAATAATATGTGGCTGATCTAAAGTATCCGTTGGATATAAGTTATGTGACTTGGCACCCAGTGTATGTACACCCGCACCTTTCAGCTGCTTAATAATAAATGCTGTCAGTTTGCCACTCATGGCAGACTTCGCTGCTTTATCCATACCTTCCAGAACAGCCTGGGTGAAAGCCAGGCGACCACTTAATGAAAACTGAGTGCTATCAACATAATCACCTTCCTGCTCACTATCATCAAAGTCCTTGGCATCAACCAGGATTACTTCTTCAAACTTGTGACCTTTCCAGTAATTAATCATCTGCTCATTGGTATGCAAAGACACCATTGAATGATGTTCCTGTGAATAACCATTCCAGATTAAAGTCGGCAGAAAATTGGTTACATCG
>JAOUQA010000187.1 GCA_029879605.1 Gammaproteobacteria bacterium | reverse complement strand
TAACTTTTCTGAGCTCAGTTATAAAATGTCATTTCATGATCTTGAGGATAATGAGGATGGCTTTCTACAGGGCGCACAGATCAACATGGGTAATTTAATACTCAGAGCCTATGAAGATGAATCTGCCCGATTACAACGATTTGATGTGGTAAGTATTTTTTCCCTGACACCGCGCTCACTTTTATTTAAGCCTTTATCCTGGCGTATTTATACCGGGACTGAACGCCAGTACACATTTGGTAAAGATCGACTGGTCGCCCATGTTACCGGTGGAGCCGGTTTTGCCTATCAGCCATTTAACAATAATATTGTGTACGGCATGTTAATGGGCCGTTTCGAGCGTAACAGTGCATTCGATAAAAAGGTAACCCCTGCACTGGGTGCTTCGTTAGGGATGATACACCACTTTGGTAAAAGTACCGTAAAACTTGAAATCAGTGGTGAAGAATTTGAAAATGATGTTTACCGCCATCGTGGCAGCTACACACAAAATTTTGTCATTTCAAGAAATCATTCTGTTCTGCTACACGCTACCCGGGAAGAACAGCTCAATATTCAGTTCTCCGAGGCTGGCATTAGGTACCAGTATTACTTCTATTAAACTGACAGATTACTAGTATATTTCAGGTAAACGAATAAATTGCTCAGCCTCATCAAGAACGAACTGCTTAAAAGCCTGTGCAACAGGCGATAAGCGCTTTCCGCTTCGCTGCACAATATGCCAGTGACGAATGATAGGGAAATTCTCCACATTCAATATTGCAAGGCGACCTGTTTCCAGTTCCAGCTCAAGGGTATGGATAGACACTATCCCCAGCCCCAGCCCGGCTTCTACCGCCTGTTTGATAGCCTCATTACTGGTCATTTCGATACCAGTGTGAAAAGTCACCCCGTGTTCTTCAAATGAACGCTGAATCGCACCCCTGGTACCCGAGCCACCCTCTCGTACCACGAAGTGTTCATCTTCAAATCTTGACAGGGGAATATGTTTTTCTTTAACCAGTGAATGACCTGATGGCGCAATCATTACCAGTGGATTTTCCATGAAAATCTCCGATTCCGTATCCACACCTTCTGGTGGCTGCCCCATGATAACCAGGTCCGGCTCATTATGCTCAAGCTGGCGTCGCAGGCTTTCACGGTTGGTGATATCCAGGCTGATAGTGACACCCTCATAACGCTGGGAAAAATCGGCCAGTAACCGGGTAGCAAAATGACTGGCGGTCGTCGCTACGGATATGGCCAGGCGACCACTTTGCAGTCCCTTAAGCTGCTCAATGACCGTATCAGCTTCATTCAGCATCTGCCCAATACCCTGGCTATAGGCATACATTTCCCGGCCTGCCGTGGTCAGGTATATTTTCTTTCCTACATGCTCAAATAAAGGAAGCCCGATACTCTCCTCTAACTGTTTGATTTGCATAGAAACACCCGGTTGACTCAAATGTAGATGCTCAGCCGCCCTGGTATAGCTGTTAAAGCGGGCTACAGCCTCAAACACCTGTAATTGCCTGAAGGTTACATGCATAATTCACAGTCCCTATTAAGGTATATTTCAGTCCCGTTAATATTATAAGTATTTATTTATGATAACAATCAAAAATACTGAATATCTTTATAGATCAATTCGCATATACTGCTCGTCCCACTGAATCACAGGGCGCGTGTTTACCCGGTGATTTAAACGCCAAAAGAATAGTTTAACTCTGCTGGCCAGGAAACGAATTTTAAAACCTTGTTAATGACTAGGAGGCCATAATGGCTAAAAAGTACGACGCTGGTGTTAAAGAATACCGCGAAACATATTGGATGCCCGAGTACACTCCATTAGAGAGTGACATTCTGGCGTGCTTCAAGATCACTCCACAACCTGGTGTTCCTCGTGAAGAAGTTGCTGCTGCTGTAGCTGCTGAATCTTCAACAGGTACCTGGACTACTGTATGGACTGACCTGTTAACTGACCTTGATCACTACAAAGGTCGCGCCTACGCAATCGAAGACGTACCAGGTGATGACACCTGTTTCTACGCTTTCGTAGCTTACCCAATCGACCTGTTCGAAGAAGGTTCAGTTGTAAACGTACTGACTTCATTAGTTGGTAACGTATTCGGCTTCAAAGCTCTGCGTGCTCTGCGTTTAGAAGATATTCGCTTCCCATTAGCTTACGTTATGACTTGTAATGGACCACCACAGGGTATCCAGGTTGAACGTGACATCATGAACAAATACGGTCGTCCAATGCTGGGTTGTACTATCAAGCCTAAGCTTGGTCTGTCAGCTAAAAACTACGGTCGTGCTTGTTACGAAGGTCTGCGTGGCGGTCTTGACTTCACTAAAGATGACGAGAACGTTAACTCACAGCCTTTCATGCGCTGGAAGCACCGTTTCGATTTCGTAATGGAAGCTATCCTGAAAGCTGAAGCAGAAACTGGTGAGCGTAAAGGTCACTACCTGAACGTTACAGCTCCTACTTCTGATGAAATGATGAAACGTGCTGAATATGCTAAAGAAATCGGCGCACCTATCATCATGCATGACTTCCTGACTGGTGGTTTCTCTGCAAACACTCAGCTGGCTCAATGGTGTCAGGACAACGGTATGCTGTTACACATTCACCGTGCAATGCATGCTGTACTTGATCGTAACCCACACCACGGTATCCACTTCCGCGTACTGACTAAATGTCTGCGTCTGTCTGGTGGTGACCATCTGCATTCAGGTACTGTTGTAGGTAAACTGGAAGGTGACCGTGATGCAACTCTGGGCTGGATCGACATCATGCGTGACAGCTTCGTTCCTGAAGATCGTTCACGTGGTATCTTCTTCGATCAGGACTGGGGCTCAATGCCTGGCGTTATCCCAGTTGCTTCTGGTGGTATCCATGTATGGCACATGCCTGCACTGGTTAGCATCTTCGGTGACGATTCTGTACTTCAGTTCGGTGGTGGTACTCTGGGTCATCCTTGGGGTAACGCTGCAGGTGCTGCTGCTAACCGTGTTGCAGTTGAAGCATGTGTTGAAGCACGTAACATGGGTCGTGAACTTGAGAAAGAAGGTAAAGACATCCTTACCACTGCTGCTAAATCTAGCCCTGAGCTGGCTGCTGCAATGGAAACCTGGAAAGAAATCAAGTTCGAATTCGACACAGTTGACAAGCTGGACGTATCACACAAGTAAGATTGCAAGGTTTTGGGAGGGGCTTATGCCCCACCCGCTTGCCATAACTTGAAGAACGTTTTTTAGCAAACATATTATTTGGAGTAAATCACAATGAGTGATATGCAAGATTACAACTCGAGCTTAGGCGATGCTAACAGCCGCAAGTTTGAGACTTTCTCTTACCTGCCAGCGATGAACGCTGATCAGATCCGTGCACAGATCGAGTACATCGTATCTAAAGGCTGGAACCCATCTATCGAGCACACTGAACCTCAGAATGCTGGCGGTTCTTACTGGTACATGTGGAAACTGCCAATGTTCGGTGAAACTGACGTTGATGCCATCCTGAACGAATGTGAAGCTTGTAAAAAAGCACACCCAGGCAATCACGTACGCCTGTTAGGTCTGGACAACTTTGCACAGTGTGCAGGTGCATCTATGGTTATCTTCCGCGGTGAAGCTGTTTAATCAGCCGGGGTAGCAACCAAAAAATAAGGCCCCTGCTACATCATGTGGTCAGGGGCTTTTTTTAACTCTGTAATAAAAGGTTTTTAGTATGCCAGCACCCACAAACAGACCCGATAAATACGTAGGTATTGACAATGATTTATTCGGTGGCATGACCAATATTGGTAAAACGATTCGTGATGCATGGGTGTTTGAACTTATAGCAGAAACTGAAACCTGTGAAGGCTGGAACCTAGCCGGGATCGATGCTTTATTACAAAAGGTCAATGCCGAGTGGGATAAATATGGCTGCCTGGTCAGTCATTTGCCAAAAGAATTGTTTGAACGTCATCAACGCATTCACGGTGAAGCCGTAGAAAAAGCCAGGTCACTGGGCTGGGATGGCGAATATGAAACGTACAGTGATCAATAACTAACATCGTCATTACTGCATGCTATTGGCAGAAATGGTGTAACAAAAGATTTTTTTAAATTTAACAGAAACATCAAATAAAAGGTGTGTCATGTCAGATATAACAGTAGATCCAAATCAGTACATCATCAAAGATGAGCCCTACTTTGAACCTGTAGCCAATGAGATTGAGCTATACGAAGCAGCTTATAATGCGCGTATGCCAATGATGCTGAAAGGCCCAACCGGTTGTGGTAAGTCACGTTTTGTTGAATACATGGCCTATAAATTAAAACGTCCTCTTATTACCGTTGCCTGTAACGAGGACATGACAGCATCTGACCTGGTAGGTCGTTTCCTGCTGGATAAAGACGGTACTAAATGGCAGGACGGCCCACTGGCTACTGCAGCACGTATCGGTGCAATTTGTTACCTGGATGAAGTGGTTGAAGCGCGTCAGGATACTACGGTTGTTATCCATCCCCTGACTGACCACCGTCGTACTTTACCCCTGGATAAAAAAGGTGAGTTAATTGAAGCACACCCTGACTTCCAGCTGGTTATTTCATACAACCCTGGTTACCAGAGCTTGATGAAAGATCTAAAACAATCAACCAAGCAACGTTTTGGTGCACTGGATTTTGATTATCCTGTTGAAGAAACCGAGGTTGCAATTGTTTCAAAAGAATCTGGTATTGATGCAGAAACTGCTGGCAAACTTGTGCAGATCGCACACCGTGCCCGTAACCTGAAAGGTCATGGCCTGGACGAAGGTATTTCAACTCGTCTGCTGGTTTACGCAGGACAGTTAATTAACAAGGGTATTTCACCAACAGCTGCATGCAGCATGACTATGGTAACTCCATTAACGGATGACCCTGATATGCGTGATACGTTAGACGCAGCTGTACAGACATTCTTTGGTTAATTAGCAATCAACATTCCCTCTCCTG
>JAOUQA010000186.1 GCA_029879605.1 Gammaproteobacteria bacterium | reverse complement strand
ACCAGATTCTCAGGCAAGGAATAGGGATTTTCCATAGCATCCAGCTTGATCAACTCACCGGGATCCGGTACGTGATAGGCCGATAATGCCTGAATTTCTGGACGTATAAAATCAGTAAGCTGCTTGCTCAAACCCCTGTTCCTCTATTGAATTTTGCCAAAATGATACCAGATATTGCCTTCACTGAGAGACCCAAATTTACAGGTCTTGAAAAATACATTTTCAGCCCTATTTATTTTACAAAGTCATTCAACTTTCAAAGGAGACAATCATCATGAGTCTTAGACGTTACAATCCATGGAGTCTGTTTGATCAGCTCCAGCAAGAAATCAATCAATTACATGGCTATCCAGTCAAAGCCGAAAATGAAGGTGATGTCGTTACCAGTGACTGGGCACCTGCGGTGGATATTAAAGAGGAAGATCACTGCTATTTATTAATCGCAGATATTCCCGGCATTGATCCCAAAGATATCGAAATCCATATGGAAAATGGCATTCTCTCTATCAGGGGTGAACGGGACAGTGAAAAGAAAACCGAGCGGGAAGGCTATAAACGCATAGAACGTGAACACGGCATCTTTTATCGCCGCTTTACCATGCCTGAAGGCGTTGATGCAGATGGCATCGAAGCCAGTAACAAACATGGCGTGTTAACTGTGACCATTCCCAAGAAGGAAATCGCTAAAGCACGGAGAATCACTGTTAATTAATAACGAGCCGCATTAAAAAAGGCCCGGTAAACCGGGCCTTTTTGCTCAACTGATACTTTCTCGTGTTAGTTCAGGTAAGAAGAATCAGAACCTTCAACCACACCCAGTGACCAGGCACCACGTGTTTTAGCATGTTGAATAGCCGCATCTACATCTGATGAAGAGGCATTACGATCAATATCAAACGTCTGACCTGGATAAATCAGATCTGCATCTTTGATCTGGCTACGATTAGCTTTGTAAATCAATGGCCACTGGTAAGGATTGGCATAGATATCGCCTTTTGCAGAAATATCCCACAAATTATCCCCATTTGTAACCTGATAGCTGTCTGACCCACTCTGGTTCGCATCACTTGCAGATGTATCCGCTTGCGCTGTCTGCTGCTCTTCCTGCTGATCCACTGGCGCTTCTTCGGCAGTTTCTTCAGTGGTTGCACAGCCAACGGCCAGGCCTAATGACATCAAAAGTATGATAACAGGCTTGGCCCATAATTCAGTTTTCATAGCATGGTCTCCAAAGACTTATTTGTTTAATTTATTAGAAATAATTCGATCCTTATAAAAAGTAGCAACCCACCTGCATAGTGTCAAGGTTATTCCGTATTTCCTTGTAAATTAAGTTATTTTTATGACACAGGTCATCTTTTACCAAATCCGCATATTAGAGTATCCTTGGTAACTCATTTGACCCCAGAGACAGGTATCTAACATGCCAGAGACTATAACCATATTACATAATCCCCGCTGTTCAAAATCTCGCCAGACCCTGGAATTATTACAATCGAGGGACATTGAACTGGATATAATTGACTATTTACAAACGCCCCCCACACAAAATGAACTTGATAAAATACTGAACATGCTTGGCCTTGAACCCAGGGAATTAATGCGTACCAAAGAACCCGAATACAAACTTAATAAGCTTGATGACCCATCCTTAAGCCGTCAACAACTCATAAGCGCCATGGTCAACAACCCTAAACTGATTGAACGCCCCATCGTTATTAACAATAACAAAGCAGCACTGGGACGCCCACCTGAAGATGTACTGGAGATATTGTAAATGACAGAAATTCTAATCCTGTATTATAGCCAGGGAGGTAACACTGCTGAAATGGCTCAGACTATCGCCCATGGTGTTGAACAGGTTGATGGCATACAGGCACGCTTACGCACCGTACCAGCTGTATCACCTGTCTGCGAAGCTACCGAGGATACGATACCTGAATCAGGTGCCCCCTACGCCACACTGGATGACCTAAAACAGTGTGCCGGACTGATACTGGGCAGCCCAACTTACTTTGGTAATATGGCTGCATCAATGAAACATTTTATTGATTCAACCAGTAGCCTGTGGATGAGTGGCAAACTTATCAATAAACCGGCCGCTGTATTTACATCCTCCTCCAGCATGCATGGTGGTCAGGAATCTACTTTATTATCCATGATGTTACCCCTGTTACACCATGGCATGGTATTAGTTGGTTTACCCTTTAGTGAACAGGCTTTATTACAAACACAGAGTGGCGGATCACCTTATGGTGCCAGCCGATTGAGTAATGAAAACATGAACATATTCACCGATGATGAAAAATCACTTTGTCTTGCACTGGGCAAACGAGTTGCATTCATGGCCAAACACTTACAGGCTCGTTAATGAATAAAACTCCTCTATTCCGCTGGCTGACACTCACCAGTTATTTCGCCCTCATGACACTTATTTTTTGCTGGCATCTCTGGCTTGTCCCACTGGAACCTCAGTTTATATCCTTTATCCTGCTAACCCAGCTTGGGCCATTAATGTTTCCACTGCGAGGGTTATTACATGGCAAATCCTACACCCATGCCTGGGCCGCTTACCTGGCTCTATTTTATTTTATTGTCGGTATCTGGTATGCCAGCGCAGAAACAACACGTATTTTTGGCATTATTGTTAGCTTACTCAGCACTGGTTTTTTTATAGGCTGTGTATTTTATGCGCGATTCAGCAGCCAACAGATGAAACAATCAGAAATAACAGAAAACACATAAACGCTTTATTTTATTCACTTATTTATTTAAAAGATTACAACTATGTACACACTCACCGAGCTCAAAAAACAGAATACGGAAATCAGCGATTTAATCCAGATACTGGAAACACTGGTAAAAGAAAAATCACTGGCAAACAATCCTTTTGTCTGCGAACTGGTCGAACGATTTAATGAAAAAGTCTGGATGCACCTGGTATTTGAAGAAAACACTATTTATTCAGAGCTTGCCAGGCATCACAATCCTGACATCAGTAATATCGCAAAGACATTTCACGAAAATGCCAGGGAAATTAAAAAACGTTTTGCTCATTATGTAAAACTCTGGTGTCATTCTATAAAAGAAAACAAGGATCACCCGGCTTTTGTCACTGAGTCCAATGCCATTTTTGAACTTATTCGTGAACGAGTACGCTATGAACTAGAAGAAGTGTTTCCACTGGTTGAAAAACACTTCAATAGTTAAGCGGGCCACCACAATAAATAAACAGCTTTCTCACCAGGCCGAGACCTGTAGATAAGTATTGACATGGATATAAAATAGTATATAGTCCCCGATGCTTGAAGTTTGTTCAATTTATGCACCATTTCGATGTTCCATCCGTAGTACCTCGTTCTGTTTTTCATAAGTTATAGCAACACATTTCAGCCTTACGGCCTGTAACAGGCTTATTTTACTTTTGATTAAACAGGAAATAATTATGTCTACAACTACTGGAACCGTTAAATGGTTCAACGAATCTAAAGGCTTTGGCTTTATTGAACAGGAATCTGGTCCTGATGTATTTGCACATTTCAGTGCTATCACAGGCTCCGGCTTCAAAACACTAACAGAAGGACAGAAAGTTGAGTTCACAGTAACTGATGGCCAGAAAGGTCCTCAGGCGCAAAATATAGTTGCGCTTTAATTCATTAAACTTAACTGTAATCTTTAATGAGAAAAGGCAGAACCGACTGGTTCTGCCTTTTTTTTCAGATCAGGACACTACCCAGTCTACGTCGAAAATCCTGGGCGAGCTCAGGATCATTCGGGGCAAGCATATTAATTAGGTTAATAATCATTTCCCGCGCCGCTCCATCTTTATAATCCGGCTGTTTTTCAAGAATAGCGAACAAATGATCCATTGCCAGTTGATAATCATGCTCAGCCACTAAGCATACCGAAAGATCAAAATGTGCATCAAAATCATCAACACTGACCTCTATTTTTTGCTGAAGCGCTTCCTTGCCATCTGTTTTTCCAGCCAGATCAAGAAATGTAATTTGCCCAATTAATGACTTGCCCATTTCACTGCTCTTATCAGAATCAGGCAACTTATTAAATAAATCTTTCGCCTGGGCAAGCTCCTTTATATCCAGAAAAATCTGCACCATATCCATAGCAACTCGAGTATTCTTCGGATCCTGTTGAATTGCCTGGGTCAACAAATTAATCGCCTCAACTGTTTCCCCATTGATATGTTTCTGCCTCGCATCCATTCGGATTTCATCTGATTTTCGATAAATACCAAATCCTTTTAATACATCTCGGATTTCATTTTCCTGTACCGCTCCTTCTTTTGTATAAACCACATTTCCATTATGAAAAATCTTCAGTGTTGGAGAATTCCTGATTCCATATTCTTCTTTCAGGCCTGGCTGTTCATCAATATCTGCTTTTACAAAAATAAACTGTCTGGAAAATTCTTTAACCAGATCGAGGACACACTCTTCCAGACGAATACAGGGTTCTGACCAGACGTTCATAAATTCAACTACAACTGGTATAGTATGAGATGTTATAACAACCGCAGAATTGAATGACTTTTCTGTTACTTCAAAAACATAAACTTTATCATCACTCATCATTAATCCTCTAAAACACTAAATCTTATTTCTGAAAACATTACCCAAACACCTGTTTCACAAATGGCACGGTCAATCGCCGCTGTTGCTGGAGTGATACTTTATCCAGCTGCTCAAGTTTTTCAAACAATCCCGGCATATCTCGCTCAAAATTATTTAAGATATAATTCGCCACATTGTCAGGCAACTCAAATCCACGGGACTCCGCTCGCAATTGCAATGCCTGCCGTTTTTGCTCATCATTTAATGGCCTGATTTTAATAACTGGCCCCCAGTTAAAGCGAGAACGCAAATCCTCAAGTTCAATAATCATCTCATTAGGCGGTAAAGTAGATGCAAATAAAAGAAACTTTCCTGCCGCACGCAGACGATTAATTAAATCAAACACAGGTTCATGCCAGTTTTTTTTATGTTGAATAAGTTGAATATCATCAACACATACAATATCAACATTCTCCAGCCCTTCCAGCACATCAGAAGCACAGTGAACAATCTGTTTAAACGGCAGGTAAGCTGACAGATACTGATTAACAGCAGCACCCTGACAA
>JAOUQA010000185.1 GCA_029879605.1 Gammaproteobacteria bacterium | reverse complement strand
AGGCAAAGCAGTTAAATATCATGATGATGAAAACCTGGGTGTTTACAATCCCTGGGACTGGGTAACTATAGATACGAAGTCAGCTGAGAAACAGATACTGGAAAGCAAGGTTATAGAAAAAAATTGCCAGCTTAGTAGTGGTATTTACAAGGTGATTCTACAGCCACATATTTTTGTTGTTAATCCGGATGCTAAATGTGGTGACCAGCTATCAGTCCTGGTGACAATTCTTCGAGGTGGTAATAGCCTGCTTGATAAACAGGCCATGCAGGAATTCTGTTTAGGTAATGCACCTGTTCTCAGGGGCGTGAAGGTCATGGGTGGTACAGGTGATTTAAAATTATATGAAGTGCCTCGACATAAATTTTATTAATTCCCGTCTATTTATTTTTTCAATGAGTTGTTTCTAAGCATCTGAAACATCAGGGTTTAACCAGTCCAGGCAAAAACAGAGACAGAGTGTTACGGTGTACTAGGGTTTTACAAGTCCTAACCGCAATGCCTCCAGCGTAGCCTGTGCACGGTTAGATACATTCAGTTTTCCATAAATACTTTTCAAATGGCTGGCTACTGTGTTAGAGGTAATGCCCAGTACTTCAGCAGCTTCATTGCGACTCAGTCCTTTTGCAATAGCACTGAGTATTTCTTTTTCACGTTTGGAAAGCTCGGGTTTGTCTGAAGTGTCATCGCTGGTATCGGCATGGAAATGATTAATCATTTTTCGCGCAATTGATGGTGAAATGGGCGGCTCACCCTTAATGATGCCCTGCAGGCTATGAATAAATTCTTCTGAGGTCTGCTCTTTTAATAAATAGCCCTGGGCACCAGCTTCCAGTGCTGGAAACAGGTATTCATCGTCATCAAATATGGTGGCAACGACACAGTAGGTATTTGGTGATTCCTTGGTGATTTTACGAATGGTATCAACACCATTGCCATCAGGCAGGTTAAGGTCAATCAGGGCCAGGTCAAATTTGTTGTGTTTAAGATGTTGAAAGGCCTGTGCCTGGCTGGATGCTTCAGCGATAGTTACTTCGTGAAAGGCATTATTTAATATATCGATTAACCATTGACGAGTTTCGGGATGGTCTTCAAGAACGAGTACATTATGCATAATTTTGCCTTTATATTCTTTTCAATTTATAGCTGAATTGGGAAGTTGATGTTGATCGTACAACCACTCATTTCTGGATCGGGGTTGTTCGTCCAGTTAACATTTCCATCAAGTTCTTTTGCCCTGTTTTTTATATTATGTATGCCCTTGCCTGGCACACAGTTGTTAATATCAAAGCCAGTACCATTATCCACAACAGAGACATATATCCATTCATTATTCAAATCAATATCAATATGCATGTAACTGGCATTAGCATGGCGAATAATGTTGGTTACAATTTCATGTAATATTCGATGCAGGTTAATATGTTGCCGGGGTGTAAATATAAATTGTTCCAGGTTGTCCGGTTGTTGCCAGATTAGCTGGATCCCCAGTTGATTCAGGCGATACTGTATTTCTGCTCGAATATCTGTTATTGCATCAAGTATCGTAGTTGTAGACCGATTGTCAAGCGTATATATGGCATTCCTCAGGGATTTCAGAATGCTACGAACCAATTCGATTGTTTTGTCATCTTTTACCTGGTGAATCAGGGTCAGCAGCCTTGCCGCTACATCATCATGCAGGTCACGGGCTATGCGCTGACGTTCTTCATTCGCTCCCTGTTCAATGGCTTCGCGGGTTGTTACAAAATGTTGTGTTAGCTTAAATAAGGAATTGACCAGGTTAAGATCCTGGTCTGAAAAAAAAATATTTTTATCGGTATGTTTAAGTTCAAAATGAATATCAGAGTTAAGCACAGGTATGAACAGGCTGCTGTTATTATCACTGAGTCGCGTGGTATCTATTGTAGAGCTGTGCCTGGTTATCTGGCCATCGGGAAAAAAATGAATCAGTACTTTTCCCCAGCAGTCTTCCAGTGATGTTGCCTGGTCCTGATTGTAAAAAGTGTTAACAATAAACTTTAGATGCTGATCAAGTCTGTTATGCACTACCTGGGGTCTCGGTTGTTAGAAAATTATAATTTAAGCATAGTTGATATTGTGCTGTTTTCAGCTGACTAGAGACGACCCATGATGGAAAAACACTTTAATAATGAATGTTTAATGGCAGGGTTTTTAACAAATTGCCAGTAATCACCAGTAAGTATTTTTAGCTTCCCTGAAGAATAGGCCATACCGATGCTGCTGGAGCCGGTTTCGCGATTTTGCCAGTCTTTCCAGTGGGGTTCTCGGGCTCTTAGATCCCAGTCCAGTTCCTGTCCCTGGTAAGCTCCGGCATGGGTAATCTGACCATTATTGACTTCAAAGCAACACCTTGGCGTACTTTCTTCCGGGAAGCCATAGCCAATCCTTAATTGATGGATAGATAGTTCAGGTGTTGTTTTATATTGTGTGTCTTTATTCCATTCTGACTGAAATCGTTGCATCCATTGCTCATTAAATAATTTAGTCATTTTTAAATTCCATAAACATTTGTGGCTATCATAGCCAGTATTGGTTTTAAATTACTCTTTAAGCTCCATCGTCATGGCATGAATATTATTCTGTTTTAATGTATTTAATGTTTCATGGAGACGATTTGTATTATAGAAGGGTCCAATGCGAACCCGGTGCCAGGTGTCATTTTTAATACTGACGGTCTGTATTGTAGACTCTACACCTAGAAGTGCCAGTGATGCTTTTAGACGACTGGCGTCTTCAGGATCGTTGAATGAGCCGGCCTGTAATAAATAGGCTTTTTCGGTTGATATAGCAGTGGCACTGGGTTGAGAGGTTTTTTTGCTGTTATCTTTACGTGTGATTTCAGATTCGGGAATAAAAACTTCAAGTTCAGGAAGTATGGTATAGAAATCAAACCTGGGTTCTTTTTCAGATTGTGCTTTCGGACTGGCAGATTTTTGTTGCTGGGTATTTTGTTCAGGTTTAACTTTTTCAAGTTCCTGCATAACAGCCTCGGTAAAACTTAGTTCTTCTTTGGGCTGTTTTTCCAGGTATATAAGAAATGAGGCAAACAGGCCGATAGCCAGTCCAGCCAGTAGCCAGACGAACCCGGGTAATGGTTTTTTATTTGACATGTCTGATCGACCTTTAAGGTCTTTCCCCGCTGTAAACATAATAATTAATCAGGCCTGTGTTACATGCTTTCCGGTGCTGAAACACCGAGTAATTTAAGACCATTCGAGAGTACCTGGCGCACGGCAGTAATTAAATTTAATCGTGCGTTACGTACATTTTCATTCTCTACGATAAATTGATGTGCGTTATAGTAAGTATGTAATTCATTGGCTATTTCTCTTAGAAAGTGCGCTAGTAAATGGGGCTCTTCATTGAGGGCAGCAGTTTCCAGTATTTCTGGGTACCTGGCAATGGAGTTAACCAGTTCGGTTTCATGTGTTTCGGTGAGCTGTTGTAGTTGTTGATTGCCCTGTTCAATATCATGAGACAGGTTTTTTTCTTTTAGCTGACGCAATACACTGCAGATACGCGCATGGGCATACTGAATATAATACACCGGGTTTTCATTGCTTCTGGATTTCGCCAGGTCAAGGTCAAAGTCCATATGCTGTTCACACTTACGTAGCACATAAAAGAATCGTGCCGCATCTGTGCCGACTTCTTCGCGTAATTCACGCAGGGTGACGAATGATCCGGAACGGGTGGACATGGGTACTTTTTTACCCTCTCGATAGAGTACGGCAAACTGTACCAGTAACACATCCAGTTTATCGGCATCATCCCCCAGCGCTTTTAATGCGGCTTTAACACGGGGTACATAGCCGTGGTGGTCGGCTCCCCAGACATCAATGACGCGCTCAAAGCCACGTTCCATTTTATCCATGTGATAGGCAATATCAGAGGCGAAGTAAGTGTGCTGGCCATTTTCTCGAACTACAACACGGTCTTTTTCGTCACCGAAATCCGTTGATTTAAACCACAGGGCGCCTTCTTTTTCGTAGATATAACTGGCCTTTTGTAAGCGCTCGATGGCCTGCTTGATTAAACCGTTTTTCGCCAGGCTGCGTTCTGAAAACCATTCATCATAGCTCACACCAAATTCTTGCAGATCTTCGCGGATATCATCCAGGATGGTATTAAGCCCGAGATCGAATACCTGCAGGTAGCTATCATCACCGAGCAGAATTTTACAACGCTGGATCAGGGCATCGATATGCTGTTCTTTATCACCACCTTCCGGTTCATCTGCTGGAATATCATCCATCACTGCTTTTAAGGGGTGGATCAGGTTACGGTCATGTTGTGACAGCAGGGTTCTGGCAATCTCTAGTACATAGTCGCCCTGGTAGCCATTACTGGGAAATGGCACTGAAATCTCACCAAGTTGCAGGTAACGCAGCCAGATACTGGTCGCCAGGATATCCATCTGGCGGCCGGCATCGTTGACATAATATTCACGATGGACATTAAACCCGATGGCTTCCAGTAAGTCGGCGACAGTAGCGCCATAGGCAGCACCACGACCATGACCCACATGTAAAGGGCCGGTGGGATTGGCGGAGACAAATTCCAGCTGGACTTTGCGACCGGCACCGATATTACTCAGGCCATAGGTATCACCCTGGGCCAGGGCATCTGAAATAACCGACAGGGCGCTGCTTTGATTAACAAAGAAATTAATAAAACCGGGACCGGCGATTTCAACCCTGTCCAGGTGACCGTTCTCAGGCAGGGCATTAATAATTAACTGGGCCAGTTCACGGGGGTTTTTGCCAACAGGTTTGGCCAGCATCATGGCCAGGTTACAGGCAAAGTCACCATGACTGGCATCTTTGGTACGGGTGATCTGGATATTGGCTTCAATATCCGCCGGTAACACACCACTGGTCTTCAGTGCCGAGACAGCCTGGGTCAACAGGGTTTTGATGTCGTGTTTCAAGAAAATACTCGATGCTGGTTCAAAAGAGTGCGAATTTTACCCTTTGTAGCCCAGCTTATCTATTACCTGGATCTTTTTATTCAACCTGCATCGCTTTTCTGGTGATCTATATTTTTGTCACCAGCGGCATTGTAGAGCGCAAGCCACAACACATTTTCTCTTAATTAATATTATTGGCTTGTTTGATTTTTATTGCGCCCTTCCTGAGCGCGTT
>JAOUQA010000184.1 GCA_029879605.1 Gammaproteobacteria bacterium | reverse complement strand
AGGCAAGTGCGCAGTGGTTAATGGATGAGTTAAAACGTTATCGAAATAAAATGAAAACAGGATCAGCTGATTAATGTCCCATGGTATTTTTGTATGCCCGGGCATTTTTGAGTAGATAAATAATTATTAACAGGGCAGGCAAGCCCAGTATTGATGAATAAATATAAAATGCAAAGTAGCCATAGCTATCCACAATAATGCCTGAGAACCCGGCAATAAGTTTAGGAAATAAAGTCATTAATGAGCTGAACAGTGCGTACTGGGTGGCAGTATAGGCTGTATTGGTCAGGCTGGATAAATAGGCAATAAAAACAGCGGTTGCAATACCGCCAGCAAGACTATCTGAGCCAATCACCAGGGCCAGCATAGTTAGCTCGGGTCCAATAACTGATAGCCATGCAAATAGCATATTACTTGTAATCACCAGGATACTGCCTAGTAATAAAATCTTGATAATGCCAAATCGAACTACCAGTATGCCACCAAGTGCAACACCTGTAATGGTGAGAAAAAAACCAAATAATTTTGTGATACTGGCAATTTCTGATTTAGTGAATCCAAGGTCAAGATAAAATGGATTTGCCATGACTGCCATGGTTATGTCAGTGATTCGGTAAGTGCCTATAAGCAATAAAATAATGATTGCGTATTTGCCAGTGCGACGGAAAAATTCAGCAAAGGGGCTGATGACAGCGGCACTGAACCATTCCGTAATAATTTGAGCCAGGCCTTTAACGTGAACTCTTGATTCTAACTGGTTTATTAATTGTTCTTCATGTGCCAGTGTATCTGTTTTAATTGAGTGTCCGGGTTCCTGGATAATAAGCGTTGTCACAATGCCTATACCTGTTAGCGCAGCCATAGCAATATAAGCAGCCTGCCAGTTAATAAAATCTGCAATATAGAGTGCACCTGCGCCAGCTGCCAGGGTAGCAACTCGGTATCCCAGTACATAAGTCGCTGCCATTGCAGCCTGGTATTCTTTTTCCATGGCTTCAATACGATAGGCATCAATCACAACATCCTGAGTGGCGGATGAAAAAGACACAATAAGTGCATAGATAGCAAATAACTGGATGCTGTTTTCAGGTGTGGTGAAAGCAAGTAATAATAAACCTGTGGCGATGCCGGTTTGTGACAGGATGAGCCAGCTTCGACGTTGTCCGAGTAAGTTAGTCAGAAACAGTAAAGGAATACGATCAACAATAGGAGCCCAGAAAACCTTGATGGAATACATAATTCCAATCCAGCTAAAAAAACCAATAGTCGTACGACTTATATCAGCTTCACTGAGCCAGGCTGATAAAGTTGAGAAAACTAAAAGAAAAGGCAGACCTGCTGAAAAACCGAGAAACAGCATACCCAGGACGCGAGGTTGACTGTAAACACGGATTGCTTCTTGCCAGCTATGTGGATTATTAGTTTCTATTGTCATTTAATTTTTATTATTCTATCGTGTAATCATAATCAATTATTAACGGCGCATGATCAGAAAAGCGTTCATCTTTATAAATGCTGGCTTTTTTAACAGTTGATTCCAGTTTAGGGGTAATCACCTGATAATCAATACGCCAGCCGGTATTATTAGCCCAGGCCTGGCCACGGTTACTCCACCAGGTGTATTCATAATCTTTCTGATTGACGACACGAAAGGCATCGACATAACCGGATTCACCAAACAGGGTATCCATCCATGCTCTCTCTTCTGGCAGGAAGCCGGAGTTTTTCTGGTTGCTGCGCCAGTTTTTAATATCTTTTCTGGTATGTGCAATATTCCAGTCACCACAAATAACATATTCACGACGTTTACGCCTTAGTTTGAGTAAATAAGACATGAAGCGAGCCATGAAATCAAATTTTAACGCCTGGCGTTCTTCACTGGATGAACCGGAGTGCATGTATAAAGAAACAACACTGAGTTTTTCAAACTGAACTTCGATATAGCGTCCTTCAATATCTATGTCATGCATACCAATACCATTAATTACTTTTTTTGGCTGCTGTTTGCAGTAAATAGCAACCCCGCTGTAACCTTTTTTCTGGGCATCATGATAATAACAGTGATAACCACGGGGGCAGAAAATTTCATCTGTCAGTTGATGTTCCTGGGCTTTTGTTTCCTGGATACAGATGACATCGGCTTTCTGTTTCTTGAGCCAGTCGAAAAAACCTTTACGGGCAGCGGCTCGTATGCCGTTGGTATTGATACTGATTATGCGCATTAAGTGACACTAAATGATGAACTGGGATTATAATACCTGACAATCCATTGGATAACCTTGTTAATTTTTTTTGGAGTTATTATGCAGGCTTACCAGACGCGCTTTATTGAACTTGCTTTGGAATATGATGTATTGCGTTTTGGTGAGTTTACCCTTAAATCCGGCCGTATCAGCCCTTACTTTTTTAATGCCGGCCTGTTTAATACTGGTAAGGCACTGGCTGAACTGGGTCGTTGTTATGCCCAGGCGGTGATTGACAGTGGTATTGAGTATGATGTGCTGTTTGGTCCGGCCTATAAAGGTATACCCCTGGTGGCGGTGACAGCCATGGCGCTATCCATTGATCATGGACTGGATGTGCCCTATGCCTTTAATCGCAAGGAGAAAAAAGATCATGGTGAAGGTGGCATGATTGTCGGTTCGCCCCTCAAAGGTCGGGTGCTGGTTCTGGATGATGTGATTACTGCTGGTACTGCGATTCGCGAAGCCATTGATATTATCGAAGCGGCGGATGCAAAAGCAACCGGGGTGATTATTGCGCTGGATCGACAGGAAAAAGGTCAGCAGAACTTATCAGCCGTGCAGGAAATTAATGATACTTATAATATGGAAGTGGCCAGTATTGTTGGCTTGAGCGACCTGATCAGTTATCTCGAAGAGCAGGGTGACCAGCAGAGCATTCTAACTGCCATGAAGGCATACCGTGCAGAATACGGTGTTTAACCAAGGATTAGTTTCAGCCCTACAGCAAAGGTAATGACTTCGTAGGTTCGTTTAATCACCTGGTTGCCTTTTATAATAGCCAGGTGAGCACCCAGGTAACCGCCTATGAGAGAACCCAGTAGCAGGGCGGGTAGCCAGAGCCAGTGGATTTCACCCAGGATTCCCAGTGTGATAGCACCGCTACCATTCCAGAACATTCCCACCAGGATCAGGGTGTAGGCCACCGCAGTTTTATAATCCAGTCCAAACCAGCGAACCAGCCAGAGCGTCACAAACAGTCCCGTACCCGATGTGAGTGAACCATTGAGAATGCCGATAGTAAAAATAACCAGTCCACCAATCGTCATCCCTGCCCTGTGACGGTTATCAGGTGTATGTTGCTGGCCTAGCTGGGGAGATAACCAGGAATAGATGCCAAGCCCTATAGTTAATATACCCAGTGCGATCTCGGCTTTGCGGTCAGGTATGTTGAGAATAATACTGGCACCAATGATGACACCCGGTATACCGCAGGCCAGTATGAACAGGGCAAAATGGCGTTCCAGGCTATTATTTCTCAGGTGGCGTATGGTTGCTCCCACGCCCAGCGCTACACTGGCTACCTTATGTGTTGCCAGTGCAATACCAAAGGGCAAGCCGAGAAAAATTAATGCCGGCAGTTGAATGAGTCCTGCGCCGCCACCTGCAAGAGCTGAAAACAGGTTTGCAATCAAGGAGATAACAAACAGTATTAGCTGGTTAAGAAGATCCAATCAGTTATCCAATAATCAAAGAGCGAGTATTTTGTCACAATATTATGAGTTGTTTTAATGAGACTGACTTGGAAAATGGCAATCACTGTATATACTCTATTAAACAACTAACTATCAGGTTTTTCCACGTGTTTTTATCTAGATTATTAATTTTTGGCGCAATATGTTTTACCAGCTTATCTGCTCATGCAGGCATGAACAAATGGGTTGATGAAAATGGTGTTACCCATTATGGCGATCGTGTGCCAGCTAAATATATGAATCAGCAACGTTCTGAATTAAATGACCAGGGCATGGTTGTAAAAAAACATAAAAGTGGAGAAGAACTAAAAGCAGAAAAAGCAGCCAGGGATAAATTGAGTGCGGCAAAAAAAGAACAGTTAATTGAGGAAAGAAAGAAAAACCTCAGGGATCGTGTTTTACTGGAAACCTTTACTACTGAAAGAGATATTCTGATTTCCAGGGATGCTCGAATTGATGCAATTAATTCGCATATTCAGTTAACAGAAACAATTATTAAAGATCATGAGAGAAAGCTGACAGACTTAAAAAAACGTATTGAAAGTCTGGAAAAATCAGGCAAGACCGTGCCTGAAAATATGCATAAAGAAGTTGTTTCTGTAAGTCGACAACTGGAAACTAATTATTTGTATGTGGAAAATAAATCAAAAGAACGTCAGGGCATCATGGCGTCTTTTGATGAAGATATAAAACGTTTTCGTGAACTCAAATCAGCGCAGAAAAGAAAAAATTAACTTTTAAGCCAGGATACTGGTTTTCTACTGGATGACTCCTGAACGCTTAAAGGCCATTATCACAAGTTTAAATCGCCGTCAGCCAGATTTAACGGTAATAATGGAAAATGTCATTAAGCCTCATAACCTGGCTGCTGTTGCCAGAACATCTGATGCAGTCGGTGCACTGGATATTCATGCGATTACTCCACGTAAATCAATCAGGTTAACGCAAATGTCTGCGGGTGGTGTAAAGAAATGGATTAGAGTTAAAACTCATTCGGATACCGTATCAGGCATTAAATCTTTACAGCAGCAGGGTATGCAGGTGATTGCGACACATTTGTCTGAGTATGCCAAAGATTACCGCAAGATTGATTACACAAAACCAACCGCTATCCTGGTGGGTGAAGAACTGGAAGGTATAAGCGAACAGGCACTCAGCCTGGCTGATGAATGTGTCACTATACCCATGGCTGGGCTGGTGCAGTCACTTAATGTGTCAGTTGCTTCAGCGCTGTTGCTCTATGAAGCTTATCATCAACGTGATGCACTGGGAATGTATGATGAACGACGTATAGATGATGATCGATATTACCAATTATTATTTGAATGGTGCCACCCGATTATTACCCGTTACTGTAAACAGAAAAAAATTTCTTATCCGAAAATCAATGATCAGGCAGAAATCATGGAGCCACTGGCCAATAGTACAACCTGGACCGAAGATGGTTTTGCGGACTGGATGAGAAAAAAGAATTTATAAAATAAAAAAGC
>JAOUQA010000182.1 GCA_029879605.1 Gammaproteobacteria bacterium | reverse complement strand
CCACTTTTGTCAGCTTTTTTCATCTGGCTCTTAAAACTACCAGCGCCACAATTAAGCAGAATTCTAAGACTCGAATCCTCAGTACGTAACGTTTCTGCTAATTTAAGCCCATATTGTTCTGCATGTTCACCCTGTACTAGTATATAAACATCAAGACCCGAAACAGGTTCAAAGCCCTTATTCTCAAGCAGGGAAAGCAATCGTTCAACCCCCATTGCAAAACCTGCTGCCGGTGTCGGTTTACCACCCAGCTGACTGACAAGATTATCGTAACGGCCGCCAGCACATACCGTGCCTTGTGCCCCAAGCTCATCTGTTACCCATTCAAAAACCGTTTTGCAATAGTAATCAAGCCCACGGACAAGTCGCGTATTAATTTTAAAGGCTATTCCTGATTCTGTAAGAATATGTTGCAGTTGCTCAAAATGCTCTAGCGACTCAGCATCGAGATAATCCATTAACTTTGGTGCCACCTCTATCATATCCTGCATAGCAGGATTTTTACTGTCCAGTATTCTTAAAGGATTAGAATGCAATCTACGCTGACTTTCTTCATCAAGCTGATCCTGATTTTTCAGTAAATACTTAACCAGCACTTCACGATATGCAGCACGCGACTCGTTACTTCCCAGGGTATTAATTTCAAGGTGAATATTTGAAAGCCCAAGTCGTTTCCAGAAACGTGCAGTCATTAAGATCAGTTCAGCATCGATATCAGGACCATCAATACCAAATGTCTCAACACCAATTTGATGAAACTGTCGATAACGACCTTTCTGAGGACGCTCATGCCTGAACATTGGCCCCATATACCAGAGACGCTGTTGTTGATTATGAAACAGGCCATGTTGAATTCCGGCTCGTACACAGCTGGCTGTACCTTCTGGCCTTAAAGTCAGGCTATCACCATTTCTATCCTGAAATGTATACATTTCCTTTTCAACAATATCGGTGACTTCACCAATCGATCGACAAAAAAGATCCGTAGATTCCACGACAGGCATACGAATTTCACTATACCCATAAGACTGGATAGTTTCTCTTATCGTTTGCTCAAAGTACTGCCATAAGCCAGACTGATCAGGCAGCACGTCATGCATACCACGAATAGATTGTATTTTAGCCGCCATATATTTACTGAATAAAAATGATTACCAGAGTTCTTCTATCAATTAGTCATCAAAAGCAGAAGGATTAGCTTGAGTATTTTTATCATTTGAATTGAAAGATATATTATCACGTTGACCATTTTTAACCACACCTTTGTCGTCAACGATAATACTTGCGATATTATTCTTTCTTATATACTTATTAATAACCACTTCCTTATCATTAATCAGCAACCTGGTTGCAGGCGCATTCCCCAGAAATACATTAAAAGGTGCTGTGCCTTTAAGCCGATAAGTCTGGCCTTTTTTTAATAATTCAAAGATTAGACGCTGACCATTCGCATCATCAACTTCTGCCCACGAGGCAGAATCTGTAACCAGGTTGAGCACATCATCACCTGGTGCAACCGGATGTACCTTTACAACGAGTGATTCACCTGATTTGTCTTCTACTCGAACTTCCTTTTTCGCCTCTGGCTGCACCACTTCCTGTTGCTGAATTTCCTCTTCTGGAACAACCACAGATTCGTCCGTATTATTTTCATCAACTGGTAATTCATCCTGACCAGAAAGAGGTAGCGATTCATCGGAAGACATATCACTCTGGTCTGGCTGAGCCATATCTGATTGCTCCTGGTCTATATCAGGATATACACCTTCTGTAACCGTATCGGTCGAACTTTCCTCTACATCAGATACATTATCCAGAACTGACTGATTGATATATTCCGGTAATGAAGCATCTTCCATGCTCACCAGCAGATAAGCTGTCATCATGATAAAACCAACAAACAGCAGAATAAACAATGGCTTTATATAATCCATTTTATCCGCTGGCTGTATTGGCATGCCATAATTTGGTACTAATGGATTCTCCTTGTTAGGAATACTCATATTATAAGCATCCAGAATACCATCCTCGGATAACTTGAGTAATCTTGCATACGCTCGGATATAACCCTGAGTAAAGGTAGGTGCTGGTAACTGCTCAAGATTCGAGCCTTCTAATGCTTTAAGCACTTCCTCACTTAAATTCAACTGCTCAGAGATCTCACTAATGGTAAGTCCTCGGCTTTCTCTTGCCTGTTTAAGCTGAAGACCAAACTCCTGCTGATGAATTAATTCATTGGCAGTCGTTTCATTTGACATAGATTCTTCGTTGATCATTTATATATCAACCCCTTTACTTTAGCTGCTTCAGCAGAGTTCGGAAAATCATTAATCAATTGACTGGATAATTTCATAAAATGTTTTTTATCACCAAGTGCTTTTTCTGCCTGAATCTGTAACCATAAACTATCCGCAGATGGGCGAGTAATAGCATGATAGCGTTGCATATAAGCCCTGGCCATTAAATACCGCCTGGTTTTAATACCCAGATCACCCATAGCCATTAATGATGATCTCATATGAGGATCAACTTCCAGTGACTTACGCAGGTGAGCTTCTATCAGTTTATAGTCTGGCCTGCTCGACCTGAGCATACAATAACCCAGGTTTGCATGCGCAACGGCTGGTGTAACATAAAACTGGTTATTTAATGCCTTGTTAAATTGTTCAATGGCTTCATCTATTTTATTATGCTGACATAAAAAAGTGCCATAATTATTGCGTAATTCAGGATTATCCGAGTTCAGATCCAGTGCCTGATGGTAAAAATCTTCTGCCTCTTCGTACTCGCCCAGCCTGTTCATTAGAACAGCCATGGTGGTATATGCCGGAACATATTCATCATCAAGCTCAATAGCCTTGAGCAATTTTTCCTTGGCAACTTCTAGCTGGCCACGATTAATATACCCGGAAGCAAGCTGAACATTAATTGATGCGGCCTGTCTGCTATCCTCCATTTGACTTTTCCTGGTCTTACCCGAACCACCACATGCAACCAGAGAAATCGCCATTATCATGATCATTATTTTTGTAATTATATTCATGAGTTCATCCCAAATCGTGGCTTAATAAATTTCTGCTGTCTGCGGCTTTTATCTGCCACTTTCCCAACCAGTTGACCACATGCAGCGTCAATATCATCACCTCGTGTTTTACGAATAACAGTCGTTAAACCTGACTGCATTAATTTATCCTGAAATCTACGCACTGCATTATTTGAAGACGTTTTATAGCCTGAATTCTCAAATGGATTAAATGGAATTAAATTAATCAGAACCGAAATACCATCCAGTAATTGAATCAATTCTTCTGCGTGCTGAATTGAATCATTAACCCCGGACAGCATGACATACTCAATGGTTAAACGTGAACGTGGTGAACGCCTGGCCATAAAACGTTTACAGGCGTTCATCAACTCCTCAATTGGATATTTTTTATTAATAGGTACCAGTTCATTACGCAAATCATCACGAGTAGCATGCAATGAAATAGCCAGTTGTACATCATGTCGCTCAGACAATCGATCCATCGCTGGCAGCACGCCGGCAGTGCTTACAGTCACTCGTCGCTTACTAAGACCATAGGCAAAATCATCCAGGAATACATCAATAGCTTTAACGACATTATCATAATTCAATAAAGGCTCACCCATGCCCATCAACACAATATTAGTGATTTTTCGGCCCGGCTTTTTTTCTTCATCCAGTAATCGACTGGCTAACCAGACCTGGGACAGTATTTCATCAGTAGTCAGGTTACGGCTAAAGCCCTGTCGGGCAGTTGAACAAAAACTGCAATCCAGTGCACAACCCACCTGGGATGAAATACAGAGGGTACCGCGATCATCTTCAGGAATAAAAACGGTTTCGATACCATTGCCATCATTGAGCCCAAACACCCATTTGCGGGTTCCATCTGAAGACAACTGGTCAACAGCAATCTCCAGGGGACGAATTTCAGCAATGTCGACCAGTTTCTGTTGCAGAGATTTACTGATATTAGTCATTTCTGCAAAATCTGAAACCCCAAGTTGATGTATCCATTTCATAAGCTGGGTCGCCCGGAACGCTTTTTCATCAATCGCAGAAAAAAAATCGACAAGATCCTGCCGATTTAATCCCAGCAAATTGGTTTTTTCCATTACTGGAAAATGTATTGGTGCATTGTTCACTCAGATCCCCAGATAATCCCGGTAAAATTCAATATTGGCCCAGAAAATTGAAAATTCTCATAGATAATAGACTAAACCCGTGATTTTACGCGGATTTTACTATCTGGTGAAGAAAGATATTTGAAATAGTCGAACTATTTCAGGCTGGAAACTAGTCTTTTTCCTCAATCCAGTTCATCTGGATTGCTTCAAGGATTTTTTCACTGGAATTATCCGGCTTATCATCAAATTCTTCCAGTTCACAGACCCACTGATGTAAATCCGTAAATCGTACATAACGGGGATCAATATCAGGATGTGCTTCATCCAGGGCTATGGCAATATCAAGACTATCTGTCCACTTTAATGACATAACAGGCTCCTAGTGATTTTCTGAAACCATATTGATGGTGTACTTGGGAATCTCGACCACCAGGTCCTCTTCACCCACTATCGCCTGGCAACTTAAACGGGAATCCGGATCCAGCCCCCAGGCCTTATCCAGTAAATCATCCTCATCGTCCGAATTCTCATTAAGAGAATCCGCACCTTCACGCACATAGACATGACACGTGGTACAGGCACAGGATTTTTCACAGGCATGCTCTATTTCAATTCCACTCTTCAGAGCTGCATCACAAATGGTATCACCCTTTTCAGCATCAATAACCATCCCCTCCGGGCATAGTTCTTCATGGGGCAGAAAGATAATCTGCGGCATTATGTTTTCTCATCCTCAACTGTAAATTCTTCAACTTTATGGCCAGCCATGGTTTTCTGCACACTGGCATTCATGCGTTTGGCCACATAACCGGCACTGGCCTTTTCGACAGCTTCGACTGCCTGCCTGATTTGCTGGTTATCCTCTGAATTCTGACGCATTTCAAGCAATTGCTGTCGCGCAATTAGTATTGCTTCTCGCTCCTCGGTTTCCAGCAAAGTATCACCATCCTCAGCCATCGCTGCATCCAGTGCCTCAATAACCCGGTCAGCTTCTACCTGCTGCTCACGTAAACTTCTAGCCTGCATGTCATCCGTCGCATGATCCATGGAATCACGCAACA
>JAOUQA010000181.1 GCA_029879605.1 Gammaproteobacteria bacterium | reverse complement strand
CTGATGACAGAAAAAAAAGATTTATTATCTGGTTAAGCGTTATTTTTATTTTTGTTTGTGCAATTCTTGAGTCTTCGTTGGCGTATATAAGAGATATGTCAATTATAGATAGTGAAGTCCTGATAAGAGAGATATACGATAAAGAGATACTATTTACGGAGTTGAAATATGTGCCAATGATCGGGGGTATGATGCTTGGTTTTATTATGCCTTTTGTACTGGTATATATAGTTATCCCGCTTGAATTATTTATTTATTCATTAAGAATAGTAATAGGTAAGATAATAGCTTATTTGATGAAGTGTTTTAAAGTTGTTTGTTTTCAGTTATCAATTTTTATAATGGGTACAGGTAAGCTGCTTATACAGTTTTATGATTTGATTATATGTTTGCCATTGAAGCTGGAAGCATTTGTGATTAAACCTGTAAGTAAGAAATAGAGAAATGCATGACTGGTTTATGAAATGAGGTATTTATTAATTTGCTTTTCAATTTTGTTAGTGTTAATAACTGGCTGTGATCGTTATCCAGAGAAAAATAATTCTGTTTATATTGTGATTGATGGGTATAACGATTACAAAGATAAGGTTGATAGTACATTAAAATTCATGCTTACTCATCTTAGGCCAGAAGATTCCCTGGTTGTTTCATGGGTTGGCAATGGTACGTCTAATGGTGAAGATGTAGATATCTATATGACGTTTGATTCAAGGCCGTCCAGGGCTAATGCTGAAAAAAGAGTATTTAATAAAAGATTTAATGAATTAATAAGTAGTAATATAAAAAGTAATCATAAAGATATAACGGGTAGCTTGTTGCGTGCTATTCAGTATTTAAACAATAAAAAAGAAGATTTTAAATATATAATTGTTTTTTCTGACCTTGATCAAGGTTCAGTAAGTGGTGATTTCCGCAATTTTCCTATTATCTTAAATAAGATACAGGTGATTGTATCTGACGTATCTGGGCAGCTTTCAGGTGAGGAGGCAAAAAATCGTTATAATAATCGAGTTGATGACTGGAAGAAAAGAATCATAAGTGGTGGTGGGACCTGGCTTCTTGAAGATGACTTTGAAAGCCTTGGTAAAATTATTAAATAAATAGTACATGTAATTTTGGTGGAACATATGAATAAATATAAAATTATCTATGCCTGTTTTTTATTGTTAATTTTACCAATGAAATCGCAGGGAGAAAATCTCTTTCATGGAAAAATAATAAAGATTCAGGGCCATGTTTATATTCTGAATCGCGTTAATGAAAATGTATCTGTTGATAAAGATAACATTTATCTAAAAATCGATGATACTGTTGTTACAGATACTGGCAGTAAAGCTGTCATTGAATTTAATGATGGTTATATATCTGTGCTAGATGAAAAAAGTAAACTTCGCATGGAAAGATCAGGTCTTTTATCTCAGTTGAGCGGAAAAGTTTATTACATTTTTAAAAAGGTTTTTACAAAGCAGCCAAGAAAAATACAAACTACATATGCAACAATCGGTATTCGTGGAACTACATTTATTGTAAATGTTGGGCCATCTAATAATTCAATTGCATTAAAAGAGGGTGGTTTAAATATTGAATCTCCAAATGATGTATTTAAAATAATAAAAAAACCAGTTGCTTATAATTATTCAGATTTTAAGCAGGAGACCGAACAGGCATTCAAAAAGATGAGTGATGAATACCAGAAGTATAAGCAGAATATTAATGAGGAGTTTATAGAATATAAAAAAATATTTTCATTAGAGCCTGATTCTGTAGTCAGCTTTAATAACAATGTGGTTACACAGGGTTTGTTAAGCGACGATTTAAACCTTGAATTCCAGGCATTCGATGATTTTTATAGTGCTATCTCACGGCCTGAATTAGACAGGGAAGATTTAGATTAATCGGCTTTAAATTTCCTTTTATCTACATATTTTATTGCTAAGTTACTGATTTAATTGTTAAATTTTTGAAAAATATGAGATAGGTTATTGTGTGAAATAGTTCATTGATCAAAAACTCTCCTAATGTTACATTTCTAGTATGGTAATTAGTAAGAGAGTTATTTATGAGAATGGAATTACCAGATTTTGATCATCTTATGTCACTTGCCGACAATAATCCTGATGAGTTAGAAAATCTTAGAAAATTTTTCTGCGATGAATTGATTTCAAATGCGCCTGAGCGTTATCAAAAACGTTTGCGAGGGCTTCAGTTCCAGGTCGACATGATCAGGCGTAAATCTAAAAATCCTTTACAGAGTTGTATACTTATTTCCAGGTTAATGCTGGATAATTGCTACAACATGCAGCAGGCCATTAGAAGTTTGAGTCATCCGGATGATTACGATTATCCTGAAGCTATATGTTATAAGGATAATGTTATTTATTTATAGATTGAATCGATCTTTTTTACTGATTTAATTTAAATCCACGGTTACCCTGGATTCCTCCTGTATGAATTGCCAGGATTTTACTATTTTTATCAAAGTGATCTTTGGTTACCAGGTCAAACAATCCATAAAACATTTTTCCAGTATATACAGGATCTAGTTGTATTTTATATTTTAAATAGAAATTTTTTATAAAGTTAACCAGGTCTTCATTAATTCGCGCATAGCCACCAAAATGATAGTCAGAGTTGATAGTCCAGTGTGTTTTGCTATAGAAATTATTTTTACCAAGTAATTGTGTTACCTCCTGTTTAATATATTCTTTACCTTTCAGTACCTGGAATCCAAGGGCTTGTGAGTTTCCGGTTAAACCGGTAATAATGCCTGCCAATGTTCCTCCTGTGCCACAGGCGCAGCATACAACATCAAAGTTTAAATCAACTTCATCGATAATTTCTTTGCAGCCAGACAAAGCAAGTTTATTACTACCGCCTTCTGGTAAGCAATAAAAATCACCATATGTATCTTTTAACCTTGCTGTAAATTCGGCTGAATTTTTCTGTTTATATTCACACCGCGTTATGAATTCTAATTGCATGCCCCAGTTAACGGCATCCTGTAATGTAGGATTGAGTGGTTGTGTTTGTTCGCCCCTGATTAGACCAATGGTTTTAAAGCCTAACAGGTCGCCAGCTGCGGCGGTTGCATGGATGTGGTTTGAATAAGCACCACCAAAAGTTAATAGTGTGGTGTATTTTTTTGACCTGGCTTCGATTAAATTATATTTAAGTTTACGCCACTTGTTTCCCTGGATATATGGGTGTATTAAATCATCACGCTTAATAAAAAATTCTATCTGTTTACGGTCAAAAAGATCATCATGCAGTTGTGTGATGGGTGATGGCAGGGATAAATTGAGTGTTTCAAACATGACATGATTCTATGCCATGAAGATAAATTGCGTCACGAAAATTATTTTGCAACTACATGAATGACATGGCTGTATTCAAAGTAGACGATTCTGTCATCATAGACCCAGCGAGTGATAGGCGGCTGACCAACAGCAGGTATTATTTCTGATGGACGTCCAAGTTCATTTTGTACCTTGTCCTGAGTCATGCCTCGACGTGGAAAATCCAGCATGCCAGTAGAAATAACTCTTGTAGTCGTTTGTCGTCTGGCAGGCATGGAAATGACATCACCCGTTTGTTTAGTGGTTTCTATTGCTGGTGGAGCGGGTTCAGCAACAGGTTCTGTGATCTCGACAGTAGCTGGTACTTCTTCAGTAGCTGGTACTTCTTCAGTAGCTGGTACTTCTTCAGTAGCAGCTTCAGTTGTTTCTTCAACAGGGGCTAATTCTGCTACGGGTGCTGTTTCCTGGGTATTGGGCTCCTGTTGCCATAGATCATCAGTACTGGATGGCATGGTAATTTCAGTATCAATGGGAGCTGAGACCGGAGCCGTAGTTAATTCATCATCAGCAGCGGGTCTTTCAGCATACAGAGCTGAGCTACCGAGCATACTTAGTAATATTAGACTTGATAAGATTCTTTTAATCATGCTTCTATGCCATTGATATATTAACTTTTATTAATTCTAGCGGGTTTCGCTAAAAAATACAGTCATTAATGTGTCAGAGAGCATAAATTTGGATTAAATAACCGGTTAGCCTTTAGCTGTTACTAAATTGAGTGCTGCTCATTGTCCTGTAAAAGAGCAAATTGTTCTCTAAGGGTAAGAACATGTTGTTCCCAGTAACCCGGGGTATTAAACCAGGGGAAATTCATTGGAAAGCTTGGGTCGTCCCAGCGTCGTGCCAGCCAGCCCGAATAATGAATAATGCGTAATGTTCTTAGTGTTTCGATTAAGCGAGCTTCTACCGGGTTAAAATCACAGAATTCATAATAGCCATCCAGGATATCATCCAGCTGTTTTCTTTGTTCATCAATCGAGCCGGATAGCAACATCCAGATGTCCTGAATAGCGGGTCCCATGCGGCAGTCATCAAAGTCAACAAAATGAGGCCCATGTTCAGTCCAGAGTATGTTGCCAGGGTGACAGTCACCATGCAGACGAATTTTGTGAAAGTTTATGGAGGCTAAGTGCTGTTGTAACAGTTTTAAAATATCGTCTAACAGGCTTCTATAAGCCGGTTCCAGGTAATCTGGGATAAATGCATTATCAAGTAGAAAACTGGATGGTTCGATAACGAAACTTTCGATATCGATTGTTGGACGGTGCTCAAAGGGTCGGTGTGCTCCCGCTGCATGAATACGTCCCAGCAGGCGCCCCATCCATTTCAGATGATCCGGATTACCCAGTTCGGGTGTACTGCCTCCCTTGCGGGGAAAGAGTGCAAAGCGGATATCCTTGTAATGGATAAGACTTTCTCCATTAAAAGCAAGGGGAGCAATCACGGGAATCTCAAGATCGGCCAGTTCCTGGCTAAAGTGGTGTTCTTCCAGTATTTGTTGGTTGGACCATCGCCTGGGTCGATAAAATTTTCCAATCAGGGGAAGGTTGTTTTCGATCCCAATCTGGTAAACACGGTTTTCATAACTATTGAGCGGAAAAATGCGTGCATCACAATCAAGACCCAGGCTTTCCACGGCTTCGATAATGGAATTGGGTTCCAGTTGCTGAAAATCAGTCAATGAGTTCATGGTTGCCGTTCTGGGTGATTGTGGTTAATGGCCACAGTTATTAAGCCGAGGCGAACAGGCATTAGAGACTTTCAGTATGAAAGTCTCTATGAACGTTACTATTAGATCTGGTCTTTGAATTTTTCCAGTACCAGGCAGGCATTGGTTCCGCCAAAACCAAAGTTATTGGTTAAGACCG
>JAOUQA010000180.1 GCA_029879605.1 Gammaproteobacteria bacterium | reverse complement strand
GGACATCACCAGGGTAAAGAAAGTAGCCAGCACAGCAACCGATGCCTGGATAACCCAGCCGGGTGCATCACCCACTACCAGTAATACCTGTTCAGCGATCCACTTTGCCGTACCGGTCGTTTCGACTGCCAATCCTAAAGGAATTAATGAAGCTAACAGGAATACGGTTTTCCAGCTCACGGCTTCATAGGCTTCTTCAATACTTAATACTTTCGACAGAACCATACCCATAGCACCGGTTAATAATGCAACTGAAAGACGTAGATCAGTAAACAGCACCAGGAATAAAGCAATACCAAAAAACAGTCCTGCCCAGCCTAACTTGTGAGGCCTTAATTCTTCATGGGGATATTCAGTGGTTACAACTACAAAATTACGATCAGTCTCCAGGCGTGACAGGTCGGTCCAGGTGGTATGAGCCACCAGGGTATCACCGGCTATGAAGGGTGTTTCACGCACACCACCACCTTCACGACTGATGGTTTCACCACCACGGTGAATCGCCAGTAACGATAGACCATAGGTTTTACGCATCCACACATCACGGGCTGTTTTACCAATCAGCTGTGAACCGGGTGGGATTACCACTTCTGCAATACCAGCTTTTGATGGCATCAGAGCATCTGCAAATTTATCCAGTTCTTTTTTGACTTCAACTCTCGAAGCATTAACAAAATGAGTGAATACATCATCATCCGCAAGCACACCCAGCGTACTGCCAGGACCAAAACACACACTGCGATCTATGCCCTGGTTACCAAAGCGCAGACCATCACCCTTATCAACACCCACCACGCGAACGGGAAAATCTTCTTCTATTTCATCCAGGCATTTTCCTGCCAGGGGGCTTCCTGCAGGAATAACAATTTCATACAGGTCATAATCCACACCGTAGGTATTTTCAAAATATTCCAGGGCCTCATGTAATGCACCATCATCACCCTTGCTGGCGGGTAAGACAAAACGTCCCGCCACGACAAAATAAATAATACCGGTAACAACCAGGGCAATACCCACTGGCGTTACCGAAAACAGACCCCAGGTATCCATATGTTGTGCTTCAGGCAATGCCTTGTTAGATGTCAGGATCAGGTCATTTAATAGAATCAATGGTGATGAACCCACCATGGTCACCGTACCACCGAGGATGGCCGTGAACCCCATGGGCATGAGTAAACGCGACATGGGCAAACCGGAACGGGCAGAAATACGACTCACTACCGGCAGGAACAGCGCTGCTGCAC
The DNA here is from genome assembly GCA_029879605.1 of Gammaproteobacteria bacterium. Lineage (GTDB taxonomy): Bacteria > Pseudomonadota > Gammaproteobacteria > SZUA-229 > SZUA-229 > JAPHQX01. The sequence goes on along the minus strand of JAOUQA010000180.1, from coordinate 4,003 downwards.
CCACGTTCTGCATAAAAGAAGAAATAAAACCCACGGTACCCGAAATAATAGGAATGATACGACCTTCGGTGGTGCCACCGATTTTCAGAATGAAGCTGGCGACCTGGCTCATAATACCGGTTTTATCCAGCCCGGCACCGATAATCATGACCGCAATAATCGACATCACCGCGTTGGAGGCAAAGCCATCAAACAGGTGATTCGTATCGACCAGTCCCTGCTGCAACCCCATCCAGGGTGCCAGCAAACTGGTTAATCCCAGCAGAACCATAATCGAGGCGGCTGCAACATCCACCCCGACTATCTCAAAAGCAAACAGGTAAATAGTGACCACCAGGATGGTACACACCCAGGCAATTTCTACTGTTGGTACAACCCAGGCCAGGTAAGCGGCCAGCAGGATAAACAGGCCCAGCGCGATCAACTGTTTCTTCAGGGGAGATTGTGATTGAGCTACCACTTGCTCTTCATCAGCCAAAGCAATCATTGTTGTCTTTCTCCTAAAAATTTATAAATAAGTGTATTTACTCGTATAAACGAATAAATAATGCATTTGGTATATCAGGGAGCTGTCAAAGCAATATCCGGCAGGAATATTCCATTAAGGAATTACAAAAGCTTTATGCCAGTTGTTTGTAAAAACGCTACTACCCGTACAGGCCGCAGATTCTGAGGGATTACAAGAATATATTCAAATGAATTAAATGATGCTAACATTCCCAAATGGAATATAAAAACCTCCCCGACATGAAAGGCCTGGCCTCCCTCAAGGCCATTGTTGAGCTGGGTGGCGTCGAAGAAGCCGGTCATGCCATGAATGTCGGTCAGCCCGCTATTACCAAGCGCCTGAGAGCACTGGAAGCCAGTTATGGTGTCAGCCTGATGAAACGGGAAAGCCGTCGCCTGGAACTGACCCCGGCCGGTGAACGTGTCTATGCCTTTGCTCGCCTGGTACTGGATCACCAGGATACATTACTCGATGACCTCGAAAGCCTGCGCGCTGGACAGAACCACCTGCGCCTGGAAGTCACCTTTTCTATCGGCGAACACCTGTTACCCAACCTGTTGCTACGCTTTAACGATACCTACCCGGAGTTGCATATCCAGAGCCGCATGGGTTATACCCGGCGCATCCAGACACGACTGGCTACCGGGCTGTCAGACATGGCACTGCTGGAACAGGCACCGGATCACCCGGACATCCTGGTACAGAAGTGGCTGGATGATGAACTGATACTGGTCTGCGGACCGGAACACCCCCTGTTTGGCAGCGACCTGTTACCCATGGATGAACTGGGCAATCTACGCTATGTATTACGCGAACCCCAGTCATCCATGCGTATTACGCTTGATAAAACGCTTAAGGATATCGGCATTATGCACATACCGGTCGCCATGGAAGTCGGTTCAACAGACACCATTGTCGAAATGCTGGAACATGGCAAACATGTCAGTTTTCTGCCCCGCTTTGCAGTAGCCGAAGCCCTGGTTGAAAATAGCCTCTATCACATCCGGATCCAGGGACTACGCATTCAACGTACCCTGTGGATTGCCCGTAGTCGATTAAATTTAAATAATGATGTGGCGGAAAGATTTATCCAGTTATTACGCAATAATTATTAGCCCGGCCCTGACACGCTAAACTGAGCAAAATAAGTGTATAGTTAAAAATATTTCCTCTCGATTAAATTATGAAACAGACACCTGAGCAAGTAAGCAACATTCCCCTGCCCACCCCCCTGTTTCGTGGTGAAAAACACTTACACATAGCCCTGGTCGGCATGCCCAACAGCGGCAAGCGCACCCTGTTTAATGCGGTTTCATCCACCAGCGTTGAAACCGGTGAAATGACCGGCACCCACAGCGTCTATTCCGAATGCTCAGTACAGATCGGTCTCGATGAAGCCCGGCTGGTGTCATTACCCGGCATCCAGTCCCTGACCAATCTACCCCATGATGACCTGGTCACCCTGCAATACCTGCTCTGGGGTAACCAGCGCCCCCTGGTATCCGCCCATGAACAGGATTCCCCACCCACACCATTTGCGCCACCGGATGTCATTATCCAGGTGGTGGATGCCACGGCACTGGAACGTCACCTGGAACTCACATTCGAACTCAGCCTGATCGGCAAACCCATGGTGCTGGCACTGAACATGATGGATGAAGCGCGCAAGAAAGGCATCCATATTAATGTGCAAACACTCAGCGACCGCCTTGGTATTCCCGTTATTGGCACCGTGGCACACATGGGTCAGGGTATTGCCAATTTATTTAAGGCCGCTGCTCAAGCCGTGCGCGAAGGTGAATACCCGCATCCTCAACCACCCAGTGAACATATCGTCAAAGCACTACAGCCGTTAAATAAAAATCTGCACGACCCTGAATTACAGAAAGCCTTCTGTGTGCCCTACTCATTTTTACTCATGCAGGTCGCTTCCGGTGATCGCTATTTTATCGACGAACTGAAACAGCACTTCCCGCAACGCATGGATGAAATTCAGCACTTACGCACTACTGCAGAAACCTCATTACCCCGTTCACTGGAAGAAGAAATCCATGCCGATCGACATCACCGTGTCGCTTCGTTACTGGAAGCAGCCAGTCGACTCGGCCCGGCACTGGACAGAAAAAACTGGCGCTACTGGCTGGATGAAATTTTCCTGCACCCGCAATGGGGACTGCTGGGCAGCCTGGGTGTATTTGCCCTGGTACTGTTCGTGGTGTTTGAAGTCAGCGTTTATCTAGACAGCATCACCGCGGCAAAACTCATTGACAGCCTTGCCAACTGGCAACCTGAATCTACTTTTGGTGTTGTCGCCCGGGCTGTGACCGATGGCCTGATCGGATTGATCGGCATAGTCATTCCCTACATGATTCCACTGGTGATGTTACTGGTCTGGCTGGAACAGGCGGGCATTATGCAACGTATTGCTTTTGTAGTGGATCGCGGCTTTCATAAAATTGGTTTACACGGTGGCGTTGCTTTACCCTTTCTATTAGGACTGGGTTGCAATGTTCCCGCCATTGCCGGCGCGGCTGCCGTGGCCAGTGGCCGTGATCGTATTGTCGCCTCTTTACTGATTACCTTTGTACCCTGCTCAGCTCGCTCGGCGATTATTCTCGCCATCGGTGGCAAATACCTGGGCGGCATTGGCGTATTCACCCTGTTTATGCTGAGCATGATTGTGATTGCTGTACTGGGTCGCCTGCTAAATAAACGCTATCCTGAAACCGGGCCCGGCCAGGTAATCGAAATCCCTCACTATGCCATGCCAAACCTGCGCGAAATTTTACACCAGACCTGGTTGCGCACCAGTGACATCCTTACCATCGTAACGCCCTTACTGGTGGGCGGCAGTATCGTTCTGGCCCTGCTCAACCATATCGGTGCCGACACTATTATTAATACTGCATTCACACCGGTTACATCATGGTGGCTGGGATTACCCGTAGTACTAGGTGTACCGATTTTATTTGGCGTACTGCGCAAGGAACTGTCACTGTTAATGATTTACCAGGCACTGGGCAGTTTTGAAATTGCAACCCTGATGGACCAGGTACAGATCATGACCTTCCTGGTTTTCCTGACCTTCTACGTACCCTGCATTTCAACCTTTGCCGTCATGCTAAAAACCATCGGCCGTAAAGAAGCATTTTTTTCCGTTGGATTATCTGTGGCTACGGCGTTACTGGTGAGTGGAATCATTCGCGGTTTACTGGAACTGGTGCGCTGGGCTTAAAAAATACAGATAAGAATTTTTATATCTGCCCTCTACGCTTCAGTGCAAGGTATTCATTAATCAAATCGACATGTAACAAATGAGGCACCGAGTCTGCAACAAACACACCCTGTTTACGCAGGCTATCCATTAAGTAACGGCGCCTGACAATGAACTCGCTGGTGGCCGCATAATTAAGTGCATTATTAAAATTGCGCACCGGTTTGTTCATCACCGCATCGATAAACTGTTCTCTTAAATTTGCCACAATCACCAGGTGC
>JAOUQA010000245.1 GCA_029879605.1 Gammaproteobacteria bacterium | reverse complement strand
CTGCCTGGCTCCATTGAAATTTCATTGAAATATGATCCAGAGCCCATGACTCGACATCTTCACCCAGATAATACAGAACCAGGTCATTACATTTTAAACTGGCTGTTGCTTTATGTACTGAGAAATCTTTAAAATCAACCCAGGCATCCATACTCAACTGACCTGATCCTGGAAAATCTACAAGCTCCCAGTAATCATTAAGCCAGTTATTTAAACGCAAATTAATAGCTGAAACATATAACTCGCCCTGCCATAATTCCGGCCTGGTTATATCACCTTCAAATTCAGAAATTATTTTTAAATGACGGCCATAACTATCAGGCAAATCCATATCAATTGAAATTTCATGATCCGAACCACTATTAATCATCGTAAGATTCAGATTTGTTAACACAATTTCCTGCAAGTTACTTGAACGATCAATCCAACGCACTGCGCTATCCACAATATACAAAGATGTTTTTGAAAAGAATGAATTAATTTCATCAACTGAACTATCACTGGAATCAGACTTTTCTATCTTAATACCTTGAACCAGGAACACACCCTGCTCATTACGTTCTACCTGTATATCCATTCCAAACACAAAAACATCACCCAGCTCCAAACTCAAATTTCTGATAGTATCAATCCAGTTAAGACTAATACTGATTTCCCTGAAATGCATCAGGTGCTTTTCATGATCCTTATCATAAACAGAAACATCAAGTAATTTTAAGCGAGGAACAAGCCAGCTGATGTCCGCGTCAACCATCGCTATCTCAACGGGCAAGCCAAGTTGTTCTGATAATACTTTTTCAAAATCTTCACCGTAATTGGTTAAATACGGTATTGATGCTCGCAATAAAGTAAAGATGAGCGCAGAAAAAATTACCGCGATAGCAGTAATTACAATTATATTTGAACGTATTTTATGTTGTTTAATAGCCAATGTGATAACACTAATAATAATTACATGATGACAACATCATATTGCTCCTGAGTATAAAGAGCTTCCACCTGTAATTTTATTGGGATACCGATAAAATCCTCCAGCTCTGCCAGACTACTTGACTCTTCATCAACCAGGATATCAATAACATCCTGAGCAGCGAGCACAAGCAACTGCTTCGCATCAAACTGGCGCGCTTCCCTTAAGATTTCTCTAAAAATTTCATAACATACCGTTTCAGATGTTTTAACTGATCCACGACCTTCACAAGTAGGACAAACTTCACATAACACATGCTCCAGGCTTTCACGTGTTCTTTTTCGAGTCATCTCAACCAGGCCAAGGGAAGAAACCTCACAAACATGTGTCCGTGTATGATCTTTTTCCAGCGCTTTTTCCAGCGCTCTTAATACCTGGCGCCGATGATCTTCTTCAACCATATCAATGAAATCCAAAATAATAATGCCACCCAGGTTACGCAATCTTAATTGTCTTGCTATAGCCTGTGCTGCTTCCAGGTTTGTTTTGAATATAGTTTCTTCCAGGTTTCTGTGTCCAACAAAAGCACCCGTATTAACATCAATCGTAGTCATCGCTTCTGTTTGATCAATAATTAAATACCCACCTGACTTAAGATGCACTTTGCGTTCCAGGCTTTTCTGTATCTCATCTTCTACACCATAAAGATCAAATACAGGTCGCTCTCCTGGATAATGCTCAATCATAGCTGATGTTCCAGGCATAAATTCATCCGCAAAATCCATCATACGACGCCATGTTTCTCTTGAATCAACACGTATTTTCTCAAGATCGTCATCAATCATATCGCGCAGCACCCTCAGGGATAAAGGCAAATCTTCATGCACGATTTTACCCGCCTTAATTTCTTTTGCAGTTTCACTTATAGACTCCCAGAGTTTTTTCAGATAAACAATATCCTGCCGCATTGAAATCAAGTCAGCTGATTCAGCTGCTGTTCGAATAATATACCCGGAGTCGCCCAGCAGATCCTCGTGCTGCATCAGCATTTCTCGCAATCGATCACGTTCTTCTTCGACTTCTATACGCGCTGAAATACCAACATTATTTGAATCTGGCATAAAAACAAGATAACGCGATGGAATGGTTATATGCGATGTTAAACGTGCTCCCTTAGTACCCATGGGATCTTTTATAACCTGTACCAGAATATCTTCACCTTCCCTGAGCAACTGAGCGATAGAAGGCTTTTGATCATTACCGTTATCTTTAGTCACCGCCGGAGATACAACATCAGAAACATGTAGAAATGCAGCCCGATCCATACCCACTTCAACAAAAGCTGCTTCCATACCTGGCAACACTCGACAGACTCGCCCTTTATATATATTGCCAACCAGCCCTTTATTGCGACTACGCTCTATATACAACTCCATCAATACACCATTTTCAAGAATGGCAACACGGGTTTCCTGGGGAGTCACATTAATTAATATTTCTTTGCTCATAAAAATATCTTCTTAATTATTATTCTGATTTTTTTAAATACTAACCACACCAAATTCTTTTAATAGCTGTGCTGTTTCGAATAAGGGCAAACCCATCACACCTGAATAACTACCATCAATACGCTCAATAAACTGAGCCGCTCGACCCTGAATTCCATAAGCACCCGCTTTATCAACTGGTTCCCGGGTTTCCCAGTATGCCAGAATTTCTTTTTCCTTAAGCTTTCTAAAATATACATCCGTTACATTAAGCAAATACTGCTGTTTTACATCATTGACTATAGCAACGGCTGTAAGTACCTGGTGAGAATGCCCTGACAATGCCATTAACATATCCAGCGCATGCTGTTTATTATCTGGCTTACCTAAAATCTGCTTATTGATTTGAACTATAGTATCAGACCCGAGAACTGGCAGATTTGTTTCATTCACAGCCTGACCAGCAGATGCCTTTTCCAGCGCCATACGAACAACAAAATTCTCAGCCAGTTCAGCTGACCCGGGTATTTCATTAATATGAACTGGTGCCACCAGACAGCTTACTCCAATTTGCTCCAGTAATTTCTTACGTCGTGGTGAGGCGGATGCCAGGATAATCTGCGGCTCTTGCATAATCAGGCTCTATGATACGGGTGATTTTTAAGAATAGCCCAGGCCCTGTATAACTGTTCCGCTACAATGACACGAACCAGTGGATGAGGAAAAGTAAGCGATGATAAAGACCAGTACTCCTGCCCAAGCATACGACACTCATCAGATAAACCTTCTGGCCCACCTACCATCAGGCAAATATCCTGGCCTGACTGCATCCACTGACCCAGTTGCTCAGCTAACTGCTCAGTACTCCATGGCTTTCCCTTCACATCGAGTACAACTTTGTATGAATTTTTTGGAATATTAGCAATGATACGCTGCCCTTCTTCCTGAATGATGCGCTTTAAATCAGCATTTTTACCTCTTTTCCCTGGTGCAATTTCCTTTAACTCCAGCTTTGCCTCAGATGGTAATCGCTGGGCATATTCAAGGTATCCCTGCTCAACCCAGGATGGCATTTTCTGGCCAACAGCTAAGAGGTGTATCTTCATTAACTAGATTGCATTACGCTCCTCAGAGACATCAAATGACCAGAGTTTTTCCAGATCATAAAATTCCCTGATATGAGGCTGCATAACATGAACAACGACATCCCCTAAATCCACCAGCACCCATTCAGCCTGGTCATCACCCTCAACTCCCAGTGGACGTATACCTGCTTTTTTAGCTTCTTCAGCCACATTATTTGCTATCGACTTTACATGACGACCTGAAGTACCACTGGCAATAATCATTACATCTGTAACACTGGTTTTGCCTGTTACATCAATCTCCAGGATATTTTCACCTTTCAGATCTTCAATAGCACTTATCACCAGCTTCTTTAATTTATCTGTTTGCATATATATGTTTTACCCAGCAGTCATCAGACCTGCCAGGCTTCTAATCTCTCTCGAATAACATCAGGAACTAAATTCTGGATACTACGACCGGCACCCAGATTCTGACGTATCTGTGTCGCTGAAATATCCACCAGTGTGACAGATTGTAACAGGATTTGTCCCCGCTGGCTTCGTGCTAGAT
>JAOUQA010000179.1 GCA_029879605.1 Gammaproteobacteria bacterium | reverse complement strand
CTGAAGGCGGCCTGCCTGAAGAAGAGGCATTAGAAATCATCACGGGGCTTGGCGAAGGCCTGGCCTACGCACACGCCAATGGCCTGGTGCACTCCGACTTTAAACCCGGTAATGCCTTTATTCTCTATGATGGACCGGTAAAAGTTATTGACTTTGGTATTGCACGCGCTGCTGGCGGTGCAGCACAGGATCCTGCACCGGATCACGATATATCGAAAACAGGTCTGGAGACCAATCTCAATCCGGCCCCGACTGACAATACAGGCACACCCACCACCGACTTTGATGCGGGCACACTAGGAGCACTAACGCCAGCCTATGCGACGGTGGAAATGTTTGAAGGCAAGGAGCCAGCACCATCTGACGATATCTATGCACTCGCCTGCGTAGCAGTCCAACTGCTCACCGGCAAACACCCGTTCAAGAAACGGACTGCGCCAAAAGCCAAAGAGTTAGGCATGAAACCCCCTGTCATCGAGGGCTTCACTAAACGTCAGCAACGTGCCCTGGAAAAAGCACTGGAGTTCACCCGCGACAAACGAACCGAAACCATGGAAGAGTTTCTGGATGGAATTCGTCGTAGAAAGAATTACACCAAACAAATTGTACTGGGCACCATCATTGTACTGGGACTGATCGGTGGATTTGGTTACAAACCCATTACTAACTATTACGAACAGCAGGAAATTGAAAAAATTATTATCCAGGCCAATGAAGGCACGAGTGTTCGGCTGCTTCAAACCTTAGCCACCCTTAATCAATATTCAGAAGAAAAAAGAAATGCCATCAAAAATGGCATCAAAGATAAGGCGCTTGAAATTTATACTGCAAAGATCCAGGAAGCAGTAAATATAGAAAATCAACTGTATGAATTTGATGAGGCCAATAAATATATCGAAGAGGCCCTCAGCTATTATTCTGACTCTGCGGCAATAAAAGAACTATCAGGCCAGGTTACAGTTGCCAGGGAAACATTGATTCAAGATCTACACAGCAAGTATGTAGAATATTTAACAGAACATCAAAAGAATATACAAAAAGGTAATACTGACCAGATACTGCTTGCTGATGACACAAAGGAAGACTTAACAGATATTCTAAAACTACTCAAAAATATCGCACCTGTAGATAGCATCTTCAACGACCCCAGGCTCGAAATAAGCTATTACAACGCCGCTGAGGATGCGTTAAATAAAAAAGAATTCAAAACAGCTGAAGAATATCTGGCTACAGGCACACAATTTGTAGCTGAAAGTCGAATATATGATGAACTTTCAGACAGGATAGCTATCGGCAGACTAAACAGGCAAATCACTGATACCGCAACACAGGCGGTGGGCAATATACCTGATGATTTTGTCGATACTGATGACCTGGCTCCTTATATAAAAGACTTAACAATACTAAGCTACAACACTGATAACACGGCCCCAATATATTTCAAATTCATCAAGCTCTTTGATACTGAATTCACCCAGTTGAACAAGCTTGATCAGCAACATGCGGATGCACTGCTCCAGCAATTCTCTGCCGCACTACCACTTAATAAACTGCTCGCTTATACCGAAAAATTAGCTTCACTTGAAGTAGACGACAGCCCTCTAATAGAAAATAAAGAAAAATCCGCGACGCATTTTATTGATTTAAATATAGATATTGGAAAATTTATATCACAGACATCTGAGATACGATCAAATATCGGCAAGTACAAGATCAAAGCACGTGCAAATTACAATATTGACTTTGAATCAAACATTCGCACCCTGAGCGATAAAAACCGTGCATCATTAATTGATTATTACAATAAATTTTACGACGCTCTGCTCATATCAGACACAAAAACCTCCGCTGAACACTACCTCGCTGAATCAACAAAAGCACTAACAGCTGAGCTCTCGCGCGTAAAAATACAGGCCAATATAGAAAATGAAAAACGCATATTCAGAAATATTGCTACTGAAAACAGGCTTCAGGACTCAGTAAAGACATATAACAAAATTGTAAACAACACCGATGATGAAGAGTTCCTTGATTTTGCCAGAAAGGAAATCTCGAGAATGTACTCTAATCTGGCTGAAACTAATGCCAATGAAGAAAACTATGTTAGCGCCCATGAAAATGCCATTAGTGCTACCAAGTATTTCAGCAATGAGTATATTGAAAAACAGGTAAGGCAATATAAAAAGGAAATAGCTACTCAAGAAATTGTTCGCTTAATATTAACTCGCGAGCAGGAAGATGCAGCAACAGCAAGAAAACTACTCCCCTCTCTTAAAACAGAATATGCTGATGATTATTCATTCATAATCGATAAAATTGGCTACATGGTAAACCTTGAAATTATCCCCTTGGCTGAGATTAATATTCTTGATGCGCATAAGCTCAAAGAGCACGCCCTGACTGTTGTTAAGTCAGACACTATTCAACGAGTTCGTATTAAAGGTCTACCCGCCCCATCAAAACTCGCCATTCAAGGTAAAATCGAGGTTGGACAGAAAAATCTCACCGCTGCCATCTCAAGCATGAACAAGGCTGCAATAGAACACCCTGGGCACTATATGATCGACGAATTGAAAGAAATGCTCGATTACCAGTTAAGTGTTGCCACAAACATTTATAAGCAATACGAAAGTTACTACAATGAAGAAAAGTACACTCAGGCCAACAAGGCGCTGAACAACGCTATAACTGAATGGAAGGATAACCCCAAGTATAACGCCGAACGTCTATACTATGACCGAGTTATGGTACAGGTTAAGGCCAAGGCGAAGCTATGCCGAACCGATCTCCAGGGTATAGGCAAACAAACTCGTGGCGCCTGTAATGACGTTATATTATCAACAGGTAAAGAAGCCCCAACAATGGTTGTTGTGCCTGCCATATCAAAAAAATCAAAGCCTTATGCTATTGGAAAATACGAAATCTCGATCAACCAGTTAAATCACTACTGCGATACAACAAATCAGTGTTCTAAACTGTCGGCTGCTGATCTCGAGCTACCTGCAACCAATGTTCCAACCGAAATCATGGAAGATTATGCACACTGGTTGACAAAAGAAACCGGATTCACCTATCAGATCGCATCGTATGATCAGTGGTCGAATGCCTCTGCATCCGGTGGTCGTGAAGGCAACTCTAACTACAATTGTCGATTACGACTTGGAACCAAGCTCATTAAGGGACAAAATATAGTGCCGGTAAAATCTGGCTCAGTAAATAACTGGGGCCTGATTAACTACGTCGGTAATGTAGATGAAATCGTCAAAACAGACAATGGTTACCTACTGGCTGGTGGCAACTACTCTGATTCAATATCAGACTGCAAAATATCACTCAAAAAACCATTTAACGGCAATAGCAATACAACAGGCTTCCGCCTGATTAGAAGCCTTGAATAAAGCCGGCGGGGCAAAGATTATATAGGGCAAACTACTGTTAACCCACGATAAAGGCAATATTCCTCGGGCTAGATTCATCTACCTTCTCACCCAAACTGATCGCACCTCGCGAACTCAAAGGTAGTTCTTCTCGCCTGAGATACACTTCCTTACCATCATTCAGTTTGATAAAAGTACCATTGGTACTCTGATCGACCAGGACAAATTTTCCACGGTTATAATCTACTTTGACATGTATACGAGAAGCCAGTGGTGCATTGATTGTGATATCTGCATTTGCACCACGACCAATAGTGACAGGCATATCAGACTCAGCCAGCACTTTAGTCTCACCAGCAAAAATCATGGTAATCTGTTTATCAGCACTCGACTGTGAAGGCGTGAATGACATTCGGGTAACATCATCTTCTTCATCCCATACCACATCATAAATAGTAATCTGCTCTGCCTTACCTTTTACCGATGTGGTATCAAACTCACGCGCCATATCCTGTAATTCAGGCGAGAGCTGGTTATAGGTATCTTCAGTGGTAATAATTTGTCGAGCCTTGGCAATACCTGCCATACGCGCTGCCACATTTACTGCATCACCAAAGACATCTCCATTGTCCAGAATAGCCTCACCCGCATGAATACCAATACGCACTGCCATAGGTTGGCCATCAGGCCCGGTTAAAATGCTTACTGCCTCCTGAATACTACAACTCGCATTTATACCATCTTCCGCGGTTGGGAAACGGCACATAATTTCATCCCCGATCGTTTTAATTACTACGCCATTAAACCGAGTGGTAATATCCGCCATCAGGTTAACACAGTTTTCGATAATCGCCTTCGCCTCTGTATCACCAAACTTGTCATAAAGCGCCGTGCTCCCAGAGACATCTGAAAACATTACGGCACAATTTATTATCTCACGACTCATTAAAACATCACTCCAACGACTAATTAATGCAATAGATACGAAACATTTAAACCGCTTCGTTTTTTCTTCTTCTTTTTCCCTTCTTCGTCTTCGACAGGTATATTTTTACGCGATGGAACCACATCACTCTGATCCGCTGGTAATGTTATACCAATACCATCTACAACGAACAAATTTATATCTGAAAATAGTGCCAAATCGATAAATCCAACATCCTCTAACCCGCTCGATTGACTACGCTGAGTACCTGCGCTTCGAGCTGCACCAGTATTAATTGCACCTACACCCCTATCAACTATAGTCAGTTTAACATTGAAGTTGGGCGCAATATCAATATAAGCCTGGCCACCATAATTCATTGTAACCGTGCCCTGAATATCACTACTAAATATAAATGCATCCGTATTACCCACGCCAATATTTTTCAGCACCGAGATATCAACTGTGTCTGCTCTAACGTTTGCATTAATTGTTGGATTGTTACTAACTACACTACCTGAACCACTATTTATTGTCACAGTTCCCACATCAGCAGGAGAATTCTCAGCTGAGGCAGCGGCTGCGTTTAGTAGCCAGATACCAATATTACCATCAGCAGAATAACTGATATTGCCGCCATTAGTGGCCGCACTCATTCCGTTGTTCATATCAATTGAACCAGTAGATGAAGTGACCGTTATATCACCTGCTGTAGTCGAAATATTGCCTGACTGTATAATATCACCTGTTGTTGAAAGCGTGATATTACTATCTGTTGTAACCGTACCAATATTAAGTGCACCAGTAGTAGACAAAAGAATTTCCCCAGCCCCGCTGTCAGTACCACTAAAAGTAGCTATCGCATTGGCACTGTCAAAGATCACACCACCGCTGGTCGTTGTGGTCAGCAGGTTACCGCTGATCGTGCCACTATCTGTCAGTGAACCAGCCACCAGGGTGATATTAC
>JAOUQA010000178.1 GCA_029879605.1 Gammaproteobacteria bacterium | reverse complement strand
TTGTTCATAGAAAACCTGAACTGGTATGTAATTACTGAGGTTGACCGTGATTATGTTCTGGAGCCAATTCGTAATTTAATTACAGGTCTTATTGTAGGTGCCTTATCCATTGTTTTATTATTTCTTATAGTTGGCCTTAAACTTGTAAAACGTATTATAGCCAGCATCCAGTGCATATCGAGCGATTTTGAACGTGTTGGTCAGCAAAACTTTATGCCATCAACAGTTAATTCATCATTTACTGAATTGCAAAATATGGTGTCAGGTTTTAATAATATGGTAAAAGAAATTGCGCGCAAACAACAGCGCTTAAAGCGTGCTGCAATTGTATTTGATAATACTTCAGAAGGTATCATTATTACTGATTCTGATGTGAATATTGTTAGTGTTAACCAGGCATTTTCGAATATTACCGGTTATAGTGAAGCCGAGGTTATTGGTCGAAATCCGTCATTATTACAGTCGGGTCAGCATGATAGTATGTTTTATGAAGTTATGTGGAAGTCTATTGAGGAAACGGGTCACTGGAGAGGTGAAATACAGAATCGTAGAAAAAATGGAGAAATTTATACAGAACTTCTAAGTGTTAATTCATTTGTATCAGATGATAACAATGTTATTCAATACGTTGGTGTCTTCACAGATATAAGTAATATCAAGGAAACTGAGAGCAAGCTTGAGTATCTGGCTCATCATGATCCATTAACCGATCTCCCTAATCGGTTATTGTGTACTGCACGTCTTGAACATGAACTGCAACTGGCAAAGCGAAATCAGCAAGTTGTAGCTGTATTGTTCCTTGATCTTGATATGTTCAAGAATATTAATGATTCATTGGGTCATGTATTTGGCGACAGGTTACTCAGGGAGGTGACATCAAGGTTAAGTGAACATGTGCGAAATAAGGATACTATTGCGCGTCTTGGTGGTGATGAGTTTATAATTATTCTGGGTGGTCTTGATGACAGGAGTTATGCCGGGCATTTTGCAGAGAATATACTGTCGCAGTTTATGAAAGAGTTTGTTGTCGATGATAATGAAATCCATGTAGGAGCAAGTATTGGTATAAGCATCTATCCTGATGATGGTAAAGATGTAGAAACAATGTTGAGGAATGCTGATACGGCAATGTATCGTGCCAAATCAGAAGGACGTAATAATTACCAGTTTTATACATCTGAACTAACCAGTGATGTTTCACATCGTCTTAGCATGGAGCATTATTTACGCCATGCGCTTGAGAAAAATGAACTGCTTATCCATTATCAGCCGCAATACTCACTGTTGACTGGCGGTATCGTGGCGGCAGAGGCTCTTTTGCGTTGGCAGCACCCAGAATACGGTTTAATTCTTCCGGATACTTTTATTCCAATTATGGAAGAAACAGGTTTAATAGTGCCAATTGGAGAATGGGTAATTGATGCTGCATGTAAGCAATTGGCAAGCTGGGAGCAATCAGGCTGTCCTCCATTGCGTATGGCTATTAATTTATCAGCGCGACAATTCTGGAAGCCAGGTTTTGCTAGTATAGTTCATGGGATTTTGATGAAACATGGTATTGATCCACGCCGACTGGATCTTGAATTAACTGAAAGCATTATTATGCGAGATAACCAGGTTACCATTGATACACTTAATGATTTTCATAAAATGGGTGTTGAGTTATCTATTGATGATTTTGGAACAGGTTATTCATCACTTAGTTATCTTAAACGATTTCCCATTAATCGCCTGAAAATAGATAAGACATTTGTCCATGATATTGTTACCGATGATAGTGATGCGGATATGATTAATTCGATTGTGGCGCTTGGGCATTGTATGAATCTTAGTGTCCTGGCAGAAGGTGTCGAAACTGAAGGGCAGTTGCAGTTTTTGAAAAAAATTGGTTGTGACGAAGTTCAGGGTTATTATTATAGCAAACCTCTGGCGGCAGAAGATTTTCTCAAATTGTGTAAAGCAACGAATTGCCAGTAAAAATCCTGATAGATAACGCTCGAATGTCAGATTCTTGTTAATACATCCCTGTATGTAAAAATAATTGATTTAAAAAGGACTGGTTTTTTATAATAAAGAAATCTTTTCCAGCTGTTCCTGTAACTGTTTGATAGCATTTTCCATTTCTGCTACCCGGTCTCTTTCTTTCTGTACCACTGCTTCAGGTGCTTTATCAGCAAAGTTCGGGTTATCCAGTTTTGCCTTGCTCTTTTGCAGGTTGCTATCAATTTTTGCAATTTCTTTATTCAAGCGTGCCTGTTCTGCATCTTTATCAATCAGGCCCGCCAGCGGAATCAAAAGTTTCATTTCGCCGACCAGGGCAGTAGCTGATTCTGGCGCCGGTTCATCATCGGCCAGTAGAGTCACTGATTCCAGTTTAGCAAGCGTGCTCACAAAAGCTTCATTTTGTTTGAATCGCTGCTTATCACGGTCGCTACTATTCTGCAGTAGTACGGGTAGAGGTTTGCCTGGTGCGATATCCATTTCAGAGCGTATTCGTCGTACACCCATAATAAAAGTTTTTACCCATTCCAGTTCTTCTTCGGCGTCAACGTCAATAAGCCTGTCATCTGCTACAGGGAAGGGGCGAGTCATAACCGTTTCACCTGCTACACCGGTTAATGGTGCTACCCGCTGCCAGAGTTCTTCGGTGATATAAGGCATGAAGGGGTGATTTAAACGTAAAATAGTTTCCAGCACATTAACCAGCGTTTTGCGGGTGCCGCGCTTTGCTGCTTCAGAAGGACCATCTTTCATTAACACGGGTTTAGATAATTCCAGGTACCAGTCACAATAATCTTCCCAGACAAAGGCGTAAAGATCACGGGCAGCCAGGTCAAAGCGATAACTTTCAATATGCTCGACAATATTTTTTTCTACTGTCTGCAAGCGAGATAGTATCCAGCGATCTGCCAGTGATAGTTCAACATCATCGTTATTAATGCCGGTGTCCTGGTCTTCAGTATTCATTAACACGTAGCGTGTTGCATTCCATAACTTGTTACAGAAATTCCTGTAACCTTCAATACGGTGCAGATCAAAACGAATATCTCGGCCAGTGGAAGCGAGTGCGGCAAATGTGAAACGCAAGGCATCTGTTCCAAAAGCAGGAATGCCATCGGGGAAATGTTTGCGCGTGGCTTTTTCAATTTTCTTTGCCATCTGTGGCTGCATTAAACCACTGGTGCGTTTTTCAACCAGCGTTTCCAGTTCAATACCATCAATCAGGTCAATGGGATCTAATACATTGCCCTTGGATTTGGACATCTTCTGGCCTTCCGCATCGCGCACCAGGCCATGAATATAAATTTCTTTGAAGGGTACATCATCCATAAATTTCAGGCCCATCATAATCATGCGCGCGACCCAGAAGAAAATAATATCAAAACCGGTAACCAGAACGCTGGTAGGGTAAAACTGTTTTAAACGATTAGTATTTTCCGGCCAGCCTAAAGTTGAGAAGGGCCAGAGCGCGGAAGAAAACCAGGTATCGAGTACATCTTCATCCTGGGTTAATTTAATATCAGCAGATAATTTATATTTTTCACGTACAGCCTGTTCACTGTCAGCGACATAAACTTTGCCGTCTTTGTCATACCAGGCAGGAATACGGTGTCCCCACCAGATCTGGCGTGAAATACACCAGTCCTGGATATTATTCATCCATTCAAAATAAGTTTTGCTCCAGTTTTCCGGCACAAATTTTATACTGCCGTTTTCAACCGCTTCACGGGCTGGTTTGGCCAGTGGTTCGGCTTTAACAAACCACTGATCCGTGAGGTAAGGTTCAACCACGGAACCGGAACGGTCACCGCGAGGTACCATTAGTTTGTGGTCTTCAATTTTTTCCAGTAAATCCAGTTCCCGTAAATCATGGATGATCATGTCACGGGCTTCGTAACGATCAAAGCCACGATATTTTTCGGGCGAATTTTCATTAATGCAGGCATCGACCGTCAGTACATTAATCATTGGCAGCTTATGCCGTTGACCCATTTCATAGTCATTGAAATCATGAGCCGGGGTTATTTTTACACAACCGGATCCAAATTCAGGATCTACATAGTCGTCACCGATGATGGGGATCTCACGACCCACTAATGGCAGCGTAATAGTTTTACCAATATAATTTTTATAACGTTCATCATCCGGGTGAACCGCAACCGCGGTATCACCCAGCATGGTTTCAGGACGTGTGGTTGCAACTACAAGCTGTCCAGAGCCATCGGTCAACGGGTAACGCATATGCCACAAATGACCGGATTCTTCTTCTGAGATAACTTCCAGGTCTGATACCGCCGTGTGCAGTACCGGATCCCAGTTCACCAGGCGCTTGCCACGGTAAATTAAATCTTCATCATAAAGATCAATAAAAACTTTCTGTACCGCTGCGGATAAACCTTCATCCATGGTGAAACGTTCATGGGCCCAGTCAAGGGAGCCGCCCATACGGCGTAGTTGTTGGGTAATCTGACCACCGGACTGTTCTTTCCACTGCCAGACACGATCAATAAAGGCATCACGTCCCAGGTCGTGGCGACTTTTGCCTTCTGCATTAAGCTGGCGCTCGACCACCATCTGGGTGGCAATACCGGCATGGTCGGTACCTGCCTGCCACAGGGTATTACTACCTTTCATACGATGATAACGGGTCAGGGCATCCATGATGGTGTCCTGGAAGGCATGCCCCATATGTAATGTACCCGTGACATTCGGCGGGGGTATCATGATGCAGTAACTATCTGATTCTACTTCATTTTCACGCGGAGAGAAGTAGCCTTTATCTTCCCAGGCCTGGTACCATTTCTGTTCGATTGTCTGTGGATTGTAGGTTTTTTCCATGCCAGCTTAAATTCAATATAAAAAAGAAGCGGGATTATACCGTAAATTGGACTGCTTCCACATCATTGCCAGCGTATTTCTGGATTTAAGCCTGCTAGATAAGGTGTCTGGTTTCTTTCTCTAAGAGAAAAAATAAATATTTAAGAATTGAGGTGAGTCAATTTAACATGCCTGGACATGTGAGAAAGTTTTTGTGCTTAAAATGCATTGAAAGCTGGCCTGTTTTAAATTGGTGCGAAGCTTTATTTAATAAAGTCAGTGCCCCCCGCCATTAGCCGCAGGCTTTCATGTGTTGTTTGTGTTCAAGTGATAATGATTTTCCTGTGGTCAAACAAAAAATTATTTTCATTTACAAATTTTTAACGCTAATTACGAGGTAGTTTAGAATGAAAAAAATAGTTTTATGTGCAGCAGTTACGGCAATCTGTGCAGTGC
>JAOUQA010000527.1 GCA_029879605.1 Gammaproteobacteria bacterium | reverse complement strand
GATAGAACCCGATTAAAACAGGCAATAATCAACCTACTAAGTAACGCAATAAAATATAACAAAGAAAATGGAACTATAACGATTAACTGTGATATTGATAATAACAATTTATGCCGAATCAATATTACTGACACAGGCAGCGGCCTAAGCAAAAAACAACAACAGGATTTATTCAAACCATTTTACCGACTTGGAGCAGAAGAAACCAATATTGAAGGCACCGGCATTGGCCTGGTAATTACTAAAAGACTGATTGAAAAAATGAATGGACAAATCGGGTTTAAAAGCGCCTTAAATAAAGGCAGCACCTTCTGGATTGAACTACCCCTGGTTCAGTCAGACAGAAAAACTCACACTATTGAACCCTGTGACAATATTAAACCCGCAACCAGGAACACGGGCAATCAGAAAAAAATCCTTTATATTGAGGACAACCCATCCAATATACGATTAATGTCACAAATACTTCAGCATCGACCACAAATGGAGCTTATACATGCCATAGAGCCATTTACAGGGCTTAAACTGGCTCTTAGCGAACACCCTGACCTGATCCTGCTTGATATTAATCTGCCGGGAATGGATGGATACGAAGTACTTACCGAACTTAAAAAACATGATTTAACACGCGATATACCTGTTTATGCCGTAAGCGCCAATGCTATGAAACAGGATATTGAGAAAGGCCTGTCAGCCGGATTCAACAAGTATATTACAAAACCTATTGATGCAATGATGTTTTATAAAATACTTGATGAAACATTTTAATTTTTGTGCAAGCCCGAAAAGCAGGTTTTAAAAAAATAAAATTACTGCGACAATTATATAATATATATCTTTAGACCAGGCTATCAATTGTTGACAACAACTCCCTGACATTAATCGGCTTGGTCAGGTATTTTGTAAATCCCATTTCATTCGCTTTATCAATCTCCTTTTTCATGGCATTGGCGCTTAAAGCCACTACCGGAACATGATCCATTGATGACTCCATACGTATTTTTTCAAAGACTTCGAAGCCATTTAATTCAGGCAGATTTATATCCAGCAAAATAAGATCAGGCTTATTTTTAATTGCCGACTCTATACCGGCAAGACCTGTTTTAGCTGTGATCAGCTGATGTTGAGTTTTTTTGATAACCTCACTTACAAGATGTAAATTTGCAGGGTTATCTTCTACATAAAGTATTTTTCTGGCTTCTTTGTTCATATCCGCAACACTCTTAATAGTTTTAACGGCATCAGGAGAAATTTCCTCTACACCTTTCTTCACATCAACCCAGAAAGTACTGCCACCTTCCGGGTTAAGCTCATAACCAATACTTCCTCCCATCATCTCCATGAGCTGTTTCGAAATCACCAATCCTATACCTGTGCCTTCAATATCCGTATTTTCTGCTCCCAGTCTTTCAAAAGGCTGAAACAGCAACTTTTGCTGCTGCTCTGTCAACCCATTACCAGAGTCACAAATTGATAACCGGAGATACTGTTCTGAGATATCATCTATTTTTATCTGCACACTGCCATTCTGCTTATTATATTTAATAGCATTAGATAAGATATTAATAACCACCTGTTTAAACCGCGTATAGTCAACTTTTATAAAACTTGAATTATCTGATATTCCTTTACTATCAAGGCGAATATTTTTTTCTCCTATCAGATTCATAACCAGGGTAATACATTCTGATATAATATTACCTAGTCTTATACTCTCCAGGCTAATTTCTATATTTCCTGTTTCAATCTTTGACAGATCCAGTACGTCATTAATTAAATCCAGCAAATGCTTTCCAGCATTTGAAATTTCAAAAATATGCTGCCGCTCGCTTTCCTCAACCGCGTTCATTTCGAGCAGTTGTGCAAACCCAAGAATTGCATTCATAGGTGTTCTAAGTTCATGACTCATACGCGATAGAAAACTGGATTTATACTGATTAGCCTTTATAGCCTGATCCTTAGCGAGAATCATATCCTGCTCAACTTTTTTGCGATCTGTTATATCAGCCCAGTAACCAACAATTTCACTCAGGTTATTACTACTATCATTCACTAACCGCA
>JAOUQA010000319.1 GCA_029879605.1 Gammaproteobacteria bacterium | reverse complement strand
AAAAACCTTTTTCAAATAAACTACCAAGCTCACCAAGAACTCTCTGTCGATCATCAGGATGAATATGACTTATCCAGAAATCACTTTGACCAACAAATTCATCAGGCATGTAACCAAAGACATTTTTTACGTTATCACTAATAAAAGTCGCGCCAAAATCACCATCAGCCCTGCAGGTATAAATAACAGCCGGGCTGCTTTCAAGAAGAAAATTCAATCTTGACTGACTTGCTCTCAACTCAGTGGTTCGCTCCTGTACCAGCTCTTCAAGTTCCTGCTGATGACGCTTCAAATTTTCTTCTGCCTGTTTAATGACGGTTATATCATGAGCCACTGCATATATCTGATTGGAGTCCTGCGCGCCAATTGCATTCCATGACAACCAGCGATATTCACCAGATTTAGTTCGATAACGATTTACAAAATTAATGGTTGCATCCGGTTCCTCTGACAAACGACTCGCTTCCGCTATCGTCATAGCCTGATCATCTGGATGCACAAATTCAATAAAAGGAACCGCTTTTAATTCGAAATCTGAATACCCCAGGGTATGAGCCCATGCCGAGCTCAGGTCTACAAAATAACCTTCAAAGCTGGCTATACAAAGCATGTCAGCTGAAAGACCAAAAAAACGATCGCGCTGATCTTCAGCCCTGACCCTGTCAGTAACATCTTTTAGTGAAAACACAAAAAAATCGATATCGTCCTGATCATTCAGGATAGGCTCAAGCACCCAGTCCCAATAGGTTGTCCCCCACTCCGGGTGTTCCGGAAAAGCAAAAGGTCGTGCATTAATACTATAAGTTTTTTTATTATCTCGAACTGATTTAAAGATGTCTTCTACATCTGAAGGATATAACTCAAAGTGGTTCTTTCCAGGAAAATAATCTACTGACTGACCACATACCTTTGCGTAAGCCTCATTAACCCGAATAAAATTAAAATCAACATCAAGTAACACAAAGCATGTGTGGGAGTCTTTAAAAAACAGGTCAACCAGCTGGTTTGCCCTAGCTTCAGCGTTCATTATCTAAAAGCCTTTAATTATCTTTACTAAAGCATTATGGCAGTATACGAATGATTTTCTACCTTATGATTTAAATGGCTTTGCCATTTTAAAAATAACTGACTGAAATTAAACCCGGAATCATTTAAGAATAATATTTACTTTATTTTTGCAGGGATAATTTAAACCACACTAATAACAAACTCAAAGCTGCACAACTTAATATACTGTGGAGTGACGCTGCAATATCCAGTCATATTCGTAATGACATATCACTACTTTTTGCATTTATATTTTCCAGAGCCTATAGTCAGGCCATTAACTATGTAATAGCACTGGCAACCAAGCAGAATTATGCGAACAATTAAACAAACCGCACTAAAATTTATTGCCCTGATATCATTAGCCTCCCCCTGGCAGTTAACCGCTCAGCAGGCTGAACTAAAAATCGGCGATATCGCCCCGGCATTTAGTCTCCATGACCAGGACAACAAGTTACACACACTTGATCACTATCAGAAAAAATGGCTGGTGATTTACTTTTACCCCAAAGATGACACACCTGGATGTACCCAGCAGGCCTGCAACTTCAGGGATGACATTGTTCAAATTCGCCAGCTTAAAGCCGAAGTCATTGGCATCAGCATTGATGATATTGACAGCCATAAGCATTTTGCTGACAAATACAGCCTGCCTTTTCCTCTGCTTGCTGACCCTGACGGCCTTACCGCAAAAGAATATGATGCTTTCTTTTCACTGGGACCGTTGAAATTTGCCAGGCGACACAGTTTTATTATCAGTCCAGATAGTAAAATCGCGAAAATATATCGACAGGTGGATACCCAGAGCCATAGCAAAGATATCATCAACGCATTAAACCAGCTGATAAATAAAGATCAGTAAGATATGATTAGCTTAAATACGACCAACATAACAACTCGGCCGGGTGAAAAATTTAATGTATAAATTACCTGTTATCGTCTTTAGCCTTACCAGTCTTTTATTTGTTGCTGATTTATCGATAGCCAAAGACACTACCACGCTACAATTACCACCCGAATCGCTTAGTCAATGGTACAAGCCTGAAAACAAACGCCAGGTATGGCTACACACCATGTTCAGGCTACGTCGCTCGATGCAGGCCATAGAAAGTTATGCTGCTGATAACAACCAGCCAAATATGAATAAATGGTTCACTAAACTTGAACAGGACTACCTGAAAATAAGTGAAATGGTTCCCGAATGGAAAAATGAAATAAAACCCAGGCTGCTACCGGAATTACAGCTATTTATTGATTCAGGCGATACCCCACGAATAAGAAAAACCCTGCAGATGATTCAGCGTACCTGTAATGACTGCCATGACAAATACCAGCCCCTGGCTACCGCCATCTATCGATCCCCTGGTTACGATAAAATAAAAATCAAGGATCTTAACGGTAAAGCATCTAATTATGATGACCAGATGGAAGAACTGTCACGAACGGTTAATCATGTGCTTATCGCACTCGAAGACAATCGTAATGACCATGCCTTACAGGCCAGTAAAAAACTTGGCCAGCAACTCAACCTGCTGGGAGACAGTTGCCAGCAATGCCATAAGGATGACCCTGTTCCCCAGGAGCGGATCCTGGGTACCGGCCTGAAGAAAAAACTCAACTCACTACAGGCAGATATAAAAAACAACCGAGTCAAGGAAAGCCGAAAATTAATGGGTGAAATTGGCGTTATGGTCTGTGCCCGCTGTCATAATACCCACCGTATATTATCTGACCTGCGTAATACTTTACTCGACTAAAGCAACTCAATACAATCATCGCAGCAATAGCTGAACTCATTTTGCAAATTGATCTATATCAGTTTCAAATGCTTGATTTTTAACTAGACTTGCGTGGCAAGTCAGAAAACCGCCAGGAGCCAGAAAATGTCCGCACTATCTAAGAATGTCAGCATGTTTATTCTATCAGTACTTATCCTGGCATTACTGGTGATGATCGTTCTGGGTTTTATGCTGGGCTTTTCTCACCCCCTGCCCTGGGTGCTTTTAGTAGTGCTCATAGTCATTCCTTTTATACATGACAAAATTGTTGCCAAACGTTTTGTTCAATGGAATGACTCTCTCAGTGTAGGCAATAACGATATAGACAATGATCATAAAAAGCTGCTTAGCATGATCAACCAGTTACAAACGGCTGTTCACTATCAA
>JAOUQA010000212.1 GCA_029879605.1 Gammaproteobacteria bacterium | reverse complement strand
AGGCCCGGCGATATACTCGGTGCGCTCACCGCTAAAAACGGCATCACCGGAAAACAGGTTGGCAAAATCCATATCTTTGAGAACTGGGCATTTGTCGCAGTGAATAAGAAAGTGATCAAAACTGCACTTAAAAAATTAGCAGATGGAAAATTAAAAGGGCGTTCCTTTCGCGTCAGACAACTTCACTGTTAATAAAAAAAGATAAACCGTTAGTTTCTTAATATCATCATTAACACTTTAAATATATTCCTGAAGCACTGGCATGACCACAACATATTTAGAACTGATTATTAGGTCTGCAAACCATGACCTGTTTCTGATTCTTTCCCGATGCGCTCGTATTCAGCGATCACCTGTGCGCCCAGCAACAATATAATTGCGGCTGCCTCCAGACTCAGTAGGATAATGATTACGGTAGCAAAAGTGCCGTACACCACATTCACCAGAGACAAGGTGGAGAAATACCAGACTAAAACATGCCGCGTCAATTCCCACAGCAAAGCCGCCGTCATACCGCCGATTAAAGCATGACGTAACGACAGCCGGCCTACCGGCATCACCAGATAGATCGAAGTAAGCAATAGAACCTCGCCCGTTATACCCAGCAGGTAAACCAGAACTGTTTCTACACCACTGAGTGACCACTGCTGCCCCATCATGGTCAATGACTTGGCATCGAGCGAGTGCAGACTGCCACTAACGATACTGACCAGTAACATACCGATAGCCAGCAGCAATATATAACAATAAGGGATGATGGCTGAAATCAGAAAATGCCGGCGCTTGATCGCTACCCGATGAAAAAAGATTACCGACATGGCATTTTCCAGTGAGGTAAACGCAAACGAACTAAAAAACAGCAGGATGATAATCCCGGTGACACCAACAACTTTCCAGTTCTGCTGAAAAGCGCTGATCTGGTCGATCAGCGCATCCGCCTGACTCGGTGCGATCAAAACAAGATATTCACGCAAGGTATCAAGCAGCGGCTGTGTTTCCTGAACCTGTGACAGCCCCGCCAGGATAAGGGCAAACATCGGCACGATGGTCAACAAGGTATAATAAGCAACCGCGCCCGAGAGCAGAAAACCCTGGTTGGCACTAAAACCGACTATCACCCGTTTGACAAACTGCCACGGATTATCGAGCACAAATCGGGCGCGTGAGATAAACGTCATTGCTATTTTAAAGGCTCACATTAATCGCCTTAAGGAATGAATCAGAGAGCTCACCCCGCCCGGCCTTATCGATGATCTGCTCCGTGGTCTGCACGATTTCAGATAGTGGCCCGGTCAAAAAAACCATACCAAGTTCCAGAGTCACCCTCTTGTCTGCAATCGGGTTCTGTTTGTTCTCATGCTGCGGCTGCAGAAACACCATCTGAATCTCAGCCACAGTATCCGGGATAGCCTCACAACCACCTCCGGGAGCAATAAATGAAAATAACTCCTGTGGATCATGGAAAGACACACTCTCCTCCTTAAACTCCTGATCTCCAGCCTTTGCAACAAATTCAACAGTAATAATGGGAATCATGACATCCACCTCTTCTGTTAATTCACTAACACCTACTTTATAAGAATAATACGCATCTTCTTCATATAATTGATGTAAAGCAATATTATGCTTATTTCTCGCACAATATAATCGTGTATTTATTATGGCACTAAAGACTAAATGGTAGTTTTAGAATTCTTGTATATCTAGTATGTACATCTTTGATATCAGAAATTGACCGCAAATAACGATTATTGCCAATGCTAAAATTTAGCTGTATAAATACCTGTATCCAGGAGATAGTCAGAACTGTATATCTCCGTTAGCCGAGCTTCCGCCTATCTACCTAAAATCAGGAGTTTTGCGGCGCTGTATATTTAACTGTTAGATTTATGAAAAAACAATTACCAAAGGCTCAGTATGCTAAATAGATTGATTCTTGCATTCCTTCTTATTCCGATAAATTGCTTCGCCGCACCTGACATTGTCAAGCTTTATGAAGCATCGAAAGATTCAGTCGTATCAATCGTCGCTGTAGATGAAAAAGATAATGCACTTATGTCAGGCACTGGTTTCTATATCGACGATGGTAAAAAGGTGGTTACAAATTACCATGTAATTGAAAAAGGCAATGAAATAAAAGCATTTGCCACAGACGGAAAAGAAATAAAAATTAAAAATGTGTCTCACATTTCAAAGAATAAAGATATCGCGATTCTTTCACTTTATAAAGCTGGGTCACCGTTAAAAATATCAAGCACAATTCCTAAAGTAGGAGAAGATGTTATCACTATTGGCAATCCGAGAGGCCTAGAGAATACATTGTCAACTGGAATTATTAGTGGCGTAAGGGTTATTGATGGTATTACTTTATTGCAAACAACAACACCTATTTCACCAGGCAGTAGTGGCGGCCCGCTAATTGCGCGCAACGGAGGAGTTGTAGGAGTAACAACTTTTTACCTAAAGGAAAGTCAAAATGTTAATTTTGCAGTTTCCACAATTGATTTGTATACACTTGAAGATAGCAACAAAGACATAGATTATTTATCACCTACGAGTGTTGCCGAAGCATTCTTTAATGCATTATCAAAAAATGACTTGGATTCGGCTATTAATTTTGTGCTTCCAGAAGAGCAGGAGACATTCAGATCGGAATTCAAAAAAGGCATACCTGAAATACCAAAAAACACCCCGATGGAAGGACATGTGCGTAGCGGAAAAAAGAACGGCCTTCCTGCTGCAGACGCAAATTTTATAAATTCTAAACTCGGCGTTGATCTTGTAAATAAATTTAATAGGTGGTGGGTTGCTAAGTAAACTTAATCGAAATATTCGCTCTTAGCTGTCGCTGGGCATATCGCTTTAAATTAATTAATTAAAACATTATGGCTAATCGTAAACCAATAAAACAGGCCCACGAGCATTTTCATGTCGAAAATTTCCTTAATTGGTTAAATCATGCATACAGGACAGATTTTAAAGTAATAGCTGAACCAGACCCACCTGAAGCAATAATTAAATCAAGCAGGCGTACTAGTTGGGTGGAAATATCCACTGCGTTCCTAAACTCAGCGTACGCACAAGATGTATTATCTTATGCAACACCAGGAGAGACGCACAAAAGTATTGCAGGGGGTCTTACCATTAGTCCAGATGAACAATTTGCTCATAGTCTAGTTGGCGTAATAAAGAAAAAGCTCGAGAAAAAGTCATATTTTCCATTTTATGAAAAGTATGGCCCAGGATATTTGGTTATTCCAATCCATAATCCATTTTTAGATGAGGAAAGCATGAAGCGCGCTAAAGCGGTATGGTCAAGAACCATCATTAACGATTTTGGGTATTTTAGGAGCATAAGAGTCGCATATAAGTCTCTAGGTGACTGGAAGCTCAAGCTATGGAAGCGATAAATAAATCTAACAAGCGGGTCAAAATCGCTCCCGTTGGTCGCACGGACGCGCAAACAACGCGCGCCGTTTACCCAAGTCGCTACATAAAAACAGGAATAAATAAATGAGCAAGTTAAAAGAATCTGGATATAAAGCACTAGTTATTATTGAAGATATCGGACTATTAATTATAGCTTTATCAACTGTAATTGCTATTAGCGTTGAAGTTGTCGAAATGTTCAAAGCATTGAAAGTAACACTTGCAGATTTATTATTGCTTTTTATATATCTTGAAGTATTAGCAATGGTCGGAATATATCTTAAAACGGGAAAGTTACCTGTTCGTGTTCCACTTTATATTGCTATAGTGGCGATAGCTCGCTATATGATTCTTGATATGAAGAACTTAGATACATTAAGAGTGCTTGGTCTCACTGGTGCTGTGCTAATTCTTGCTATATCTATACTTGCAATTAGATATGGTCACACTAAGTTTCCGTATGATGATACAAAAAACAACTGAAAATGTATGACGTGACATGGGGTCTCGTTAATTAGACTGTTAGACGTCACACACATAAAATGGAATTACTATGAAAAAAACAATACTGTTATTTACCTGTGTTTTTTACTCCTCATCAATACTTGCATTAAACCCACCAGTTGAAGATATAAATGACGTGATCGGCTGCTGGGAGCGCGTTGATTTTTCAAAAGCAGCACAGAAAAAAATAAATGAAATAGAGCCATGGCCCATACGCTATCAATGGTACTGCTTCGAACCAGATGGTTATTTATATACCTATGGCTCAACCAAATACACCACACAAACAAGTGAATCACTGCGTGATTTATTCAAAGCACTCACAAAAGATATCAAATACACGATACCTCATAAAGGCATAATAAGAACAGACCAAAATATTCCAAACAGCACCTCTAAACAATCCCTGGCCTGGGGTGCAAATTCCATGGGTGATACAGTATTATTTAATGGCAAAACTCTTAGTAAAGGGACATTAATAATGTCGCTTTACAGTAAAGAAAAGCAAAAAAACATATACTATCGCTACTTGGTAAGAGTTAAATGATAAAAGCGTCTAATAAAACAATAAAGTTCGCCTGTAAAAAGCACATGCTTGGACGCGGCAAAAGACACGGCGCCACTTATTTATAAC
>JAOUQA010000177.1 GCA_029879605.1 Gammaproteobacteria bacterium | reverse complement strand
TTTTTCCGATTACTATAGCTCCCCTGAATCATGGACTGTTAAAACATCTGGTGCTAAAGTTTTAACGGCTCTCAATAGCTGGCTTTATGGAAAAACCAGTGGTTCAGATGCCAGGGGAATGGTTTCTACTTTTAGTTCACTAATAATCAAATCAACAACAGCCCATATATTACATATTGGTGACTCAAGGATTTACCGATTTCGTAATGGTACCCTGGAACAGTTAACGAAAGATCATCGTGTCTGGCTCTCAAAAGAAAAGAATTATTTAACCCGCGCAATGGGAATTGATCTACATCTTGATATTGATTACAAAACCATCGATGTTGAAAAAAATGATTTATTCATAATGACAACTGACGGCATTCATGACTACGTCAATGATATTCAACTAAAAGAAATGCTTTCTTCTAGCGGTGCACTGGATGTCATCGCAGATAATATTGTCTCACAGGCATTAACTAATAATAGACACGACAATGTCACCTGCCAGATAATCCGTGTAGATGAACTCCCGGCACAAGAAGCCAGTGAAGCCTACAATGAATTAACCCGACTCCCATTCCCACCTGAGCTTGAACCCGGGATGATAATTGATGGTTACAAGGTCATTGATGAAATCAGTGCCAGCGCCCGCTCTCAGCTCTACCTGGTTGAAGACAGTACTACATCTCAACGCATGATTATGAAAACACCATCGGTTAATTTTGATGATGACCCGTCCTATATTGAACGTTTTTACATGGAAGAATGGGCTGGAAAACGGATTCACAACCCACAGGTTATGAAAACTTATGAACAGAAAAGAACCAGAAACTTCTTGTACTTCCTGGTTGAATATATCGATGGCATAACCCTGTCACAATGGATCAAGGATCACCCTAACCCGGACATAAAGGAAGTCATCGGAATTGTTAGCCAGATTATTACCGGCCTGCGCGCAATTCATCGCATGGAAATGCTACACCGTGACCTCAAACCTGACAATATTATGATTACCCGCGAAGGCCAGGTAAAAATTATTGACTTTGGATCAATAAAAATTGCCGGTATTCAGGAAATCAGTTCACCTGTCAAACAACAGGAGCTACTTGGTACTAAAAATTACACGGCGCCAGAATACCTGGTAGGCATCGCAGCCAGTAATAAATCGGATTTATTTTCGCTGGGTGTCATCACTTATGAAATGCTAACCGGTAAACTCCCTTATGGAGAACGACTCAATCGTAAAATAGACTGGCGTTCACTTAGCAGGGTCAAATACACCCCTGCCATGAAATACAACCCGATGATTCCTGCCTGGCTTGATGGTGCACTTGAAAAAGCCGTTCGCTGTGACCATCGCTTAAGATACGACTACTTCTCAGAATTCCTGCAGGACCTTACTCACCCCAATGACAGCTTCATGAAAACCAGCATACCATTACTTGAAAAAGACCCTGTCACAAGCTGGAAACTCATTGCCATGATTCTTTTACTGACAAACATCCTGTCCATCTATCTATTATTCAAATAACAATCACCAAATTAGCCCCTTCTAATAAATTCATTAAAATATCTAAATTATTGAAAATTAAGAACACACCCCGCATAAAATATTGATTTAATCGTTATTATCGATGAAATATGTATAACGCTTTAGCTTGTATATCGTTTTTATCTAAATAATTGATTTTATCGTTTCTGTTTGTTTTTCCTACAGTGATTAAATATAGATCACATTATTGAACCAACATTACTTTTTCTAATTTTCATGTACTACAATTTGTAAAGCTATATGCGCCAAATGGAAAAATATTTCACTGACAGCAAATGGTACCCCAGGTGTCAACAAACCAAAATACGCTCTTTCTGAACATAGAAGAAAACCTGCAAAATAAAGAAGTTGAAATAGAGCTTCTGCAGGAAACATTCACCGAAATAGGCAGTGAGCTTAATCTGGATACTGTTTTTCAGATTGTTGCGACTCGTGCCAGAAAACTGCTTGCTGCAGAAACAATATTAATCCCTATTCTTGATGAGAACTGTGAAACATATACCTACATGGGTGGTGCTGGCATCAACGCAGATGAAATTGTCGGTGAGTCACTGCCGCTGGAGTTTGGTGTCTGTGGCTGGGTCTGGCGCCATAAAAGACCATGGTGGCAGGGCGTACTCGACGAGCTAAGTGAAGAAGAACGCAACATGTGGGAAAAAGAAGCCGGTACTATGATCCTGGTACCACTTCAGGGTAAACGTCATTTTCTGGGTGGAATTGCCGGAATCAATAAAACCAATGGTAAAGAATTCACTCGTAGAGATCTAACTCTACTATCCATGTTCGCAAGTATCGTTGCGATAGCCATTGAAAATGCAATGGCTGTAAAGAAAATAGAAGAAGCACATAAAATTGCAGAAGATTATCAGTTACGCCTTGAAATTCTTAATAAACAACTTATGGAAAGTAGTCGAGAGCTGGAATTTCTTTCGCTCTATGACACAGTAACATCGCTTCCGAATAGAACATTATTTAGAGACCGTCTTACGCAGAATATCCTGCTTGCCCAGTCAAATAATAGTAGCTTCGGTGTAGTATTAATTGACCTGAATGATTTTAAACAGGTTAACGATGCTCTTGGTCATGACTCAGGTGATCGCGTTTTAAAAGAAATTGCCGATCGATTTAATAATTATATCAGTGCTCAGGAAACGCTTGCCAGACCCGGTGGTGATGAGTTTATTTTTCTCTTCCCGAATACAGACAAAAAATCAATTATTAGCAAAACTAAAGATGTATTAAAACTGCTTAATGAGCATTTTGATATTGATAAGTCAGAAATTGCTCTGAGCGCAAGTGTTGGCATTGCACTCTACCCTGAACATGGCAGAGACATTGGAGAACTGTTACGTCATGCAGACTGGGCAATGTACCAGGCCAAGAAAAACAAACAACGATATAACATATACGATCCTGAAACTGACGATACATCATTAGGCAAACTGACATTACAGGCTGATTTACGTAACACATTAGAAAATTATGGATTTGAACTCTATTACCAGCCACAGATCACATTAAATGGTGATCAAATCATCGCGGTAGAAGCTCTGGCGCGCTGGCCTCATGCTGAAAAAGGATTCATTCCACCTAATATCTTTATTCCCGCCCTGGAACAGGCGGGTCTAATTGACAAATTTACCTACTGGGCAATAGAACAATCACTTAAGCACGCTCATGAACTCAAAAAACTGGGACATATTATGGAAATTGCTATAAATATTTCCACCCAGACACTGACCAGCGCCAATTTTATTAAAAATATAAAAGATATTATCCAGAACAAAGAAAATGGCAAACATCTAGTTTTCGAAATAACTGAAAGCCTGTTTTTCTCTGAATACGAAAAAGTCTCAGACACCTTACAGCAAATTTGCGATCTAGGTATTAGTCTATCGATTGATGATTTCGGTACTGGATATTCATCTCTCAGCCGCCTCAAAAGATTACCTGTCAGTGAACTTAAAATTGACCAGTCATTTGTAAAAGACATGTCTCACAGTAGTGATGATGAAGCCATAGTAAGATCAACAATTGACCTTGCTCATAACCTTGGACTGACGGTTGTGGCGGAAGGCGTAGAAAGCAAAAAGGTATACCAGCAATTAAAGGATCTGGGATGCGACCTGGCACAGGGCTTCCTGATAAGCAAACCAGTTACATTTAATGACTTAATATCTTTCCTGAAAAAGAACACCACATAACCTAGACACCAACTCGTGTGCGCCCTACTTCTATCACGTTATGCAACTGTGATAATTTATCCATAATACGATTAAGTTGCTGTAAATCAGATATTTCTATAGTAATTGACATATTAGCAATCTGCTCACTTTTATCTGATATAGTGTTTACTCCAATCACGTCAACTTTGTTATCTGCCAGCACTTTACTGACATCGCGCAACAAACCCTGTCTATCAATAGCCTGTAAATGAAGTGACACCGGGTAAGTTCTTTCCAGGTCACCGCCCCACTCCACTTCGATTAAACGGCTTTTTTTCTGATCTTCAATATTAAGAATATTGGCACAATCTTTTCGATGAACAGCAACTCCCTTTCCTCTAGTAATAAAACCAATAATGTCATCGCCCGGAACCGGTTTACAGCATTTTGAAAAAGATGTTAACAAATTACCAACACCACGCACACGAACTTCATCTTTCTTTACGGATTTTTTTGCCCCGGACTTACGCTCAACAACTGTAATTAAACGATCTTCTTTTGGTATAAATAACTCATGCAAAGCTGAAGCAATCTGGCCAGCCGTAATATCACCACAACCTGTAGCAGCATACAAATCATCTACTTTCTTAAACTTGAAATGCTTAGCGACTAATTGCATATCGATTTTATTCAGCGCCTGTCGATGCACTTCACGATCAAAAATTGATTTACCATCTGCCAGGTTTTTTTCATAATCCTGCTGCCTGAACCAGGTTCTAATTTTGGATCTCGCACGACTCGACTTAAGATATCCCAGGTTGGGATTCATCCAGTCCCGGCTTGGCTCAGATTTATTTGTAGTGAGTATTTCAACCTGCTCACCATTGTGCAACTCATAGGTTAATTGAACGATACGCCCATTAACTTTAGCACCACGACATTTATGCCCGATTTCTGTATGCACAGCATAAGCAAAATCAAGCGGGGTTGCACCCTGTGGCAAGTCCATTACTTTACCTTCAGGCGTTAACACAAATACCCGATCTGAAAACAACTCTGAATGAAAGCTATCGAGTAATTCTTCATCTCGTGTTTCATTTGGATCCAGCAGTTTCCTTAAAGATGCAATACTTTTCTCAAGACTTTTATCACTGGCAGATCCCTCTTTATAACGCCAGTGAGCAGCAACCCCATACTCAGCAAACTCATGCATATCCCTGGTACGAATCTGAACTTCCAGTGGCTTACCTTTTGGACCATAGACTGCAGTATGTAATGACTGATAGCCATTTGACTTTCGATTGGCAATATAATCATCAAACTCTTTGGCAATGTGATGCCAGCGTTTATGTATTAAACCTAAAACCGAATAACATTCAGCCACTGTCGAAACAGTAATACGAATAGCCCGGACATCAAATAACTCAGTAAAGTCCTTTTGCTTGGCAGACATTTTTTTCCAGATACTATAGATATGTTTTGGCCTGCCATAGACTTCTGCTTCAACACCTGCCTGGTCAACCAGGGCATTAATTTCATTGACGACATCCTTGATGTACTGCTCACGCTCATCTCGACGTTCTTCTAACAAACTGGCAATACGTTTATAGGTTTCAGGCTCG
>JAOUQA010000176.1 GCA_029879605.1 Gammaproteobacteria bacterium | reverse complement strand
GCCCATCATGCACTGGAACAGGAACTGGCAGATTTCACCGGTTACCCACGCGCCCTGTTATTTTCTACCGGCTACATGGCTAACCTGGGCGTGGCACAGGCTCTGTGTGGACGAGGTGATGCAGTATTCGAAGATCGCCTGAATCATGCATCCCTGCTGGATGCTGGCTTACTCAGCGGCGCACGCCTGCAACGCTATCAGCATAATGATACGGATGACCTGCTAAACAAACTGACAGCCCGTGATACAGGTGAAAAACTAATCATGACCGATGCGGTTTTCAGCATGGACGGTGATATGGCCCCCATTCAGTCACTGGTCACCCTGGCTCAACAGCAACAGGCCTGGCTACTGGTCGATGATGCCCATGGGTTTGGTGTACTGGGCACACAGGGACAGGGCAGTTTAAGTCACTGCCTGATACCTGAACAGGAGAAGCCCATCCTGATGGCAACCCTGGGTAAAGCGGCTGGCACTGCGGGGGCATTCGTCGCTGGTTCAGAGGATTTAATCGAGTACCTGATTCAACAGGCGCGTACCTATGTCTACACCACGGCTTCACCACCGGCCATTGCGGAAGCCACTCGTGCCAGCCTGAAAATTATCCAGCGTGATGACTGGCGCCGTGAAAAGCTGTATTCACTGATCCAGCAGTTCAGAACCGGGATCAATGAACTGGGCCTGGAACTAATGGATTCTGCCACTGCCATTCAACCCATTCTTGCCGGCAGCTCCGAACAGGCCATCACCATGAGCCAGCAACTGCTGGACAAAGGCTTTTTAATCACCGCTATTCGACCACCCACTGTACCCAGGGGCACTGCCCGATTGCGTATTACTCTGTCGGCCAATCATGACGAAGAGCAGGTTGATGCGCTGATTCTTGCGTTAGCACAAATAACAGGTAAAGCCTGAAGTCATTTACTATTCATTTTCATGTAAAATGCCTGGATACCGTTATTTTCTGGATACATCATGTCGCATATTGAATTTGATCAAGAGCTCATAAAACGCTACGACAAATCTGGCCCCCGTTACACCTCCTACCCAACGGCGGTGCAATTCACGGAAGACTATACAGAAGATGATTATCGACGCCATGCAAAGCTGTCAAACCAGTCAGACCGTGCGCTCTCACTGTATTTTCATTTACCTTTCTGCGACACCATCTGTTATTACTGTGCCTGTAATAAAATTATTACCAAGGATCGCAACAAGGCAGACCCTTATTTAAGTCGCCTGCATAAAGAAATCGAAATGCAGGCTCAGCTATTTGATCAAAACCGTAAGGTTGATCAACTGCACTGGGGTGGCGGCACGCCTACTTTCATCAGTCATAACCAGATGCGTGAACTCATGGCTGTGACACGCAAACATTTTAATTTGCATGATGATGATACGGGTGAGTACTCAATTGAAATTGATCCCCGTGAAGTTACAACTGAAAGCATCCAGTTATTACGTGATATTGGTTTTAATCGTATGAGCCTCGGGGTGCAGGATTTTAATCCCGTGGTACAGAAAGCTGTCAACCGTATCCAGACAGAAGACCAGACCCTGAATGCTTTACGGTCTGCCCGAGATGCCGGTTTTAAATCTATCAGTGTCGACCTGATTTATGGCCTCCCTTTCCAGACAGTTGAAAGTTTTGCTGCCACCCTGGAACGTATCATTGAAATTAATCCCGACCGCCTGTCAATTTTCAATTATGCCCATTTACCCACCCTGTTTAAGCCTCAACGCCGTATCAATGAAGATGAGTTACCCAGTCCACTGGTAAAACTCGACATTCTTAAAATGACCATTGAACGTCTTTCAACAGCCGGTTATGTTTATATTGGCATGGATCACTTTGCCAAACCGGATGATGAACTGGCCATTGCTCAGCAGAATAACCTGCTGTATAGAAACTTTCAGGGCTATGCCACCCATGCAGATTGCGATCTAATTGGCCTGGGCATTACCTCCATCGGCACAGTGGGTCGAAGTTTTGCCCAGAATGTAAAAACCATGGATGAGTACATTGAACGTATAGACGCTGGCAGACTGGCGGTGTTTCGTGGTATAGAAATTGATGATGATGACATCATCAGGCGCAATGTCATTATGCAACTCATCTGTCATTTTAATTTGAAATTTGCTGATATAGAAACTAAAAACAATATTCAGTTCAAAGACTACTTTAAGGAAGAGCTTAAGGAATTAGCAACAATGGATACTGACGGCTTAATCGAACTGAATGATAATGAAATCAGGGTTACACCCAAAGGCCGTTTACTGATAAGAAATATATGCATGGTATTTGATCGTTATCTAAAAAAACCTCAAAAGGATCAGCGATACTCTAAAGCCATCTAGTACATATTTGGACTATAAATTATGCCCTCGAAAATACTTAAAGATTTTCTGGATGATAATGAAATTAAATATGTATCTATTATGCACTCGCTTGCATTTACCGCTGTAGAGATTGCCAAATCTGCCCATATCCCAAGCAAGGAAATGGCCAAAACTGTCATTATCAAACATGATAGCGAGTTGGCCATGGCTGTTGTACCCGCCAACTACAAGCTTAAACTCAACCTGCTTCAGCAGGCCCTGGACAATAACAAAGTTGAACTGGCGACAGAACAGGAATTCACCAGTCGATTCCCTGATTGTGAAGTCGGAGCTATGCCTCCGTTCGGTAATTTATATAATATGGACGTATATGTTGCAGAAAGCCTTACAGAAGATGCTAGAATCAGTTTTAATGCTGGTTCACATTCTGAGGTGATCCAGATGGATTACAAAGATTATGAACGCATGGTAAAACCCAGATTCATTATGTTATCTAATTGAGAAAACTAATATGAGAGAGCGACGAAAACATACTCAAAGGAATACAGATAACCGCATTGAACGTACCTATCATATCAATGATTTATGGTACTTCGAACTGCGCGGCGGTGGTCAGAGAGGCCCTTTTGAAAGCAAGACTGAAATGGAACAGGCACTGGATGACTTTATTTCTTCACAGGAAGAAATGAAAGAAAAATCATAAGCTTTCCAGTAGTTAGCGAAAAACACACACCCAAACAGGTTATACCTTTTGTCTCAAAATCAGCAACTGAGATTGTTTTCTGCTGCCTGTGTTTTATTATTAGCGATGAGTACTTGATAAATGAATAAAGCAACAGGTGTAACTTATGGATAATGTCAGATCAGGCGAAACCAACGCCAATCCTTTCCGAACTGATCGTTCTTTCTGTAGCAATGGCGAATGGTATTTTCTTACCCGTGGCGGTGGCCAGGTAGGTCCATTCATCAGCAAAGAAGAAATGGAAGCCGAATTATTACTTTTTATCAGAGATCAGGCTATGGCTAAAAACGCCATAACCAATTAATAAAATCTAATTTTACTGATTTCTGAAATTAACTAATCTCTGAATTCTGAAACACGAATTCGGCCATTGACCATTTTTGATTCTCGTTTCATTATTTTTTCCATTTTCTCCCAGAATGCCTGCTTGAGATCAAAGTTCTGGGCAATTGCCGTGCCCATAAGCAAAATAAAAAGATCTGCCACTTCCTCGGCCAACTGATCTACTGACTTACCCTTTGTAACACAGGCTGAAATTTCTCCCAACTCTTCAGCCATCAAGGCCACTCGATACATCATTTCTTCGCCGCCAGTGTTTTTGAAATCATGTTTGTCATGAAATGCCTGCACTTCTGCCAGCATGACATCATAGGAGTCTTTATTCATTAGAAAACAACCTCATATTATATTTACTGTATTACCTGGATATTTCATCAAGCACAGGTCTTATCTTTGATTAATCACCCGTTGTTTTTAACAACTGATCAAATCGCAATCTGTGCCTGTCATCAAATAAACGATGTGAAAGAAACCCAAGGACTGCTATAACACCAAATCCGGTACCTGCTGTAATTAAAAACATAATCAGTATCTGGTATTTAACAGCTTCCACCGGTGGTGCACCGGCGAGAATCTGTCCCGTCATCATGCCGGGTAAACTCACAATACCAGCGGCTGCCATAGAATTGATAATTGGAATCATACCGGCTCGCATACTCTCTTTGCGAATATCCATAATTGCCTGTATACCTGTCTGACCCAGCATCAACCTCTGCTCAATAATGCCACGCTGCTGCCATGCCGTCTGCACCAGCCGGTCCATACCCAGTGCAATCCCGGTCATGGTATTTCCCAACAACATACCCAGTAAAGGAATTGAATATTGCGGATGATACCAGGGGTCCGATTGGATAATGGTAACCAGGGCCAGTATAGAAATAAAAAATGATGAAACAAACAAAGATGCAGTACTTACACCAAAGCCCCACCAGCCTTTTAATTTTCGACGCTGCCTGGATAGAATTTCCCAGCCGGCTACAGACAACATAAGCAGGCAAATCAATGAAACCCAGAAAAAATTAACATTGGCAAAAACTGTTTTTAAAACCAGGCCAATTAACAGTAATTGCACCGTTGTTCTAATCGCAGCAATGATAAGTTGCTGCGTTACATTTAACTGCATCCGCCAGCTGAGAACAGCCAGTAATACAACCAGAACAGCTGCTAATGATAAATCAAGTGAAGTTAAAGGAATAAACATATTGTTAACAACGGCTCAACTGCCCGTTTTTAATTTCAAAATGTTGCTGGCACATACGTTCCAGCTGTTTCGCATCATGACTTACCCAGATCACACAGGCTTTATGTTGTTGCAAATACTGCTTGATTATCTGCTCAAACATCAGGGTATTATTTTTATCCAGGTTCGCTGTCGGCTCATCAAGCAGCAAAACATCCGGCTGATTTATTAACAGTCTTAATAACGCCAGGCGTTGCTTTTCACCACTCGACATACGACTTATAGACCAGCTCATAACATTGTCAGGAAATCCGAATAGCTCGAGTAATGCATGATCAACAACTGAAAAATGTTCTCCAACCGTGTCGAACCACCACTGACTTTCTGCAGGTAATAATGCGACTTTTAATCGCCATTCATTTGCAGGTACATCTTTCATATTTATTTTATCCAGCATCACATCACCACCATGATCATCGAGATCAGCCAGAGACCTCAGCAATAAAGATTTACCACTACCGGAAGCACCTGATACTGAAATACACTCTCCACTATCAACCTCAAAATTTACAGGCCCACAATGATGATAGGTTAAATCTTTTACGGCCAGTTTAGTCACTGATGATATTCCATGATGTTAAAAAATTATTCTATGTTTGATGCTAACAAAGGCATATCTCAAATACCATGAAATATCTTTCATGGTTTCACAACATGCCACGCTCGGCGAATGATACGACTTCATCA
>JAOUQA010000174.1 GCA_029879605.1 Gammaproteobacteria bacterium | reverse complement strand
ACAAAACAGAATATATTTTTACCGAAGTCCTGTCTGTGGTGATAAAACAGTTTTTTCCACTGGTGATGTCTGATCATCGAAAGTAAATCTTCATCGTTGCTAATAATGATAATACCGCATTCATCAAACAGGGTAATGGCATTTTCAAGTGTGCTGCGGTTGCTGCCTGGTTGTCTTTCCAGGGCAGAAAAGTAATGCAGTTCATTTAAAATAGATTTGGTTTTATTGAAGTTTAACCAGACCATGGCATTAAAAAAATCATGCCAGTTCTGAGTGCGTGTCTGTAATTCATGTTTGAGGTAAATTCGAGGTTCATAGTGATCTTCAAACTTTTCCGGTTTACCATCCTGGGCTACAGGTGTTAGCTGGTGGTTACAGGCTTTAAACTGTTGTGCCAGTTGGCCAAGTTCTGGCCAGTTGCTGAACTGACTATAACATCGGGCAGTACTTTGTAGTGGAGCATATATCGGCGACAGCTCAGGGAATTCAGGGTTCCATGTATCAATGGTGGTTTTTGCCATGGTTAATAACGATATAATTGATTAGATAGAGAGTATGCGTCTATTCTATAATAAAATTTAATTCATTTGTGGACTGGGATTTTGGCTAACTGTGATGAAAATACGTACTATAAAGCAAAAACTCAAAGCGATGGAAGTAACTGAAGGCGCGGGGGTTTCTGTGCACCGTACTATTGGCACGCCAGCGTTGAAGAATCTTGATCCGTTTTTGTTACTGGATCATTTTTCAAGCAGTGACCCGGATGATTATATTGCCGGTTTTCCT
The DNA here is from genome assembly GCA_029879605.1 of Gammaproteobacteria bacterium. Taxonomy (GTDB): domain Bacteria; phylum Pseudomonadota; class Gammaproteobacteria; order SZUA-229; family SZUA-229; genus JAPHQX01. The sequence goes on along the minus strand of JAOUQA010000174.1, from coordinate 4,586 downwards.
GATCATCCTCACAGGGGCTTTGTTACCCTGACCTATATGCTGGATGGGCATATGTTGCACCAGGACAGTATGGGTAATCGAGGAGACCTCAGGGCAGGTGGCGCCCAGTGGATGAAAGCGGCCAGTGGTGTTATTCATTCGGAAATGCCACAACAGTCAGAGGGATTGATGCGGGGCTTTCAACTGTGGATTAATCTGCCAGCTGCAGAAAAAATGTCAGATCCTGAGTACCAGGAATACTCACCGGCTGCTATTCCACTGGTTAAAACGGACCAGGTTCAGGTTCGCGTAGTTTGTGGTGATTACAATGGGCAGACGAGTGTGATTAATGATCCGATAACCAGGGTTAAGTATCTGGATGTTAGTCTTGAACCTGGTAGTGAATTTATTTATGACATTGACACGTCATTCAATAGTTTTATTTATGTTTTTGAAGGCGATGCACGCTGTGGAGATGAGCCAGTGCTTAAGCATACATTGCTGGTACTGGGAGATGGGGACAGGGTTGTTATTCATGCTAATGGTGAAGCCTGTCGATTTGTATTAATTGCCGGCTTACCTGTGAATGAGCCAGTGGTTCAATATGGACCATTTGTGATGAATACACGAGAGGAAATTGAACGGGCTTTTAACGATTATCGTGATGGTAAACTGGTCAGTCATAAAGCGGTATTTCATACTGATCATTGATTATCCTGATCAATAATTTCATTAATTTGATTAAGAATGAATAAAGGATTATTGTAATCAAGATCAAGCAATACAGTTTGCCGTTCTGTTTCTAGAACCAGGCTCGGGAAATTATATACTTGCAGTTTTCTTCTTAGTTCCAGTTGTTTATTTAATTTTAACTGTGTTTCGTCCGATATTAAATCAGTTGAAAACTGTTCAGTATCAAGTTTGATCTGTTCAGCCAGTTCAATCAGTGTTTGATTGTCGGAAGGGTTTTTTGCCTGGATATAATAAGCCGTTTGTATTGCAAGCAACATTTTTTCACCTGCAAAAGGATTCTGATTGTTAGCAGCAATAATAGCGCGGCAGGCAGGGTAGGTTGATCGCCTGGGCTTGCATTCTATCCAGAAATTAAAATTAAACTCGGTTCCAGGTATTGACTGTTGAATTTGTTCCCATGTTTGACGAATGGTTAATTGTTTTTCTTCGGGCATTTCCTGATCTGTATCAGGTGCCAGGCCGCCAAGTACATATTGAATATTGATTTTATCTCTAAGGTTTTTACAGATGGTTAACCAGCAAGGTCTGAATCCCCAGCACCAGCTACACATAGGATCATGTATATAATACAGGGTAGATTTTTTTCTAATTTCTTTCATACTCCGTAGTGTATGTTAGAAATGAAATCTGTTTCAATTTATTTCATTATAAAATGTATACATTTATAGTTCTTATATAGAAAGGAAGTATTTAATGTCAGAAATATTTATTGGTCGTCAGCCAATATACAATAATAATATGGGGGTTTTTGGGTATGAGCTTCTTTTTAGATCTGGAGAAAATAATAGCGCAAATGTAAATAATGATAATGCTGAAAGTGCAACATCAACCACTATTATTAATAGTTTTATGGATATTGGTCTTGAGACTCTGGTGGGTAATCGCAAGGCATTTATTAATCTGACAGAATATTTCCTTACGGACGAAAATGTTTCTCTGCCTTTTTCTCCTGAAGATGTTGTGCTGGAAGTACTGGAGGATATTGATGTTAATTATAAGTTAATCAAGGGTGTCAAAAATCTAACTGATCAGGGTTATACTATTGCATTAGACGATTATATTTATAATATTTCTCATAAGCCATTAATTTCACTCGCGGATATTATAAAAATAGATATTATGCAACTAACCGAGAGCCAGTTAGTTGAGCATGTTAATAAATTAAAAAAATATAAATCTAAATTACTGGCTGAGAAAATAGAAACGCTGGATGAGTTTGAGTTTTGCCAGGGGCTCGGGTTCGATTATTTTCAGGGTTATTTCTTAAGTCGACCACGAATTATTAAAAGCGTCAGTTTGCCTGCAAATAAAATTTCCCTGCTAAATTTGCTGGCGGTATTAAATGATCCTGAGTCTGATATAGAAGAGCTTGAAAAAGCGATCAGCTATGATGTGTCAATCAGCTATAAAATACTCAAGTTGATTAATTCTGCATTTTTTAGTACCCAGAGTAAAATTGAATCAATTAAACAGGCTATTGTTTTACTGGGACGTGATCAGTTACGTAGCTGGTCTTCAATGCTGGCGTTATCAAGTCTTGACGATCGTCCTTCGGAAATGATGCACCTGGCCATGGGGCGGGCAAAAATGTGCGAGTTACTGGCTAGAAAATCAGGACTGGCAGGCCATGAATCGTTTTTTACCGTAGGGCTGTTTTCATCGCTCGATATTTTACTGGAAAGAGAATTATCAGAAGTGCTTGCACCTTTGCCATTGAGTGAGGATATTGTTTCAGCCCTTTTATCCCGTCAGGGGGTTATGGGCGAGGCATTAAACTGTGTTCTTGCCTATGAAGTTGCTGATTTTGAACGTGCTCAATTCAAAACGTTGTCAGTTAGTGAATTAACGGCAATTAACCTGGAAGCCACTGGCTGGGCTAACAGTGTCGTTGAAATCCTTTAAACTGTATTCGGTGTCAAAAAAGCAAATATAGCTTGATTAACATCATTGATGTTGATTTTTAACAGTGCTATTTTGCCGAATGACAAGGGAGGTAAAAAATGACCCAGAATATACTCCAGCCAGCTTCTGATTCAGTTCCTGAATTCATACAAATCCCGGCTTTACGTCGATTTGGTCGACGCTTTGAAATCATGTTGCCCAGACTGTTGCAGCGACCATTTGATCTTCGTTGGCCCGGGATTCAGGATCATCATAATAGTATTAAGAAAGCCCCAGCTATTCATTAGAAGAATATACTAATGAAGACTGTTAAGGTTTTTTGATCAGTGCTTCTGAATCAAAGTTTATACCTTGCCAGCCGTACTTGATAAACATGCGTATATTTGCGTGGTCATTGCTATGTGGGTTGTTTAATACATCATCCCGGTAATACTGACCAAAGCAGGTTAAGGTTTCAGCTTCTGAAAGTCTGGCAAGCTGGCCAAAGGCAAAAATTTTGCATGAGCCTTCGTTATTACCAGCTTCATTGATAACCATGTCATCTCCTGAGCCATTGGTGAAGCGCGCAGGTATGTATTGATAATGCTCATTAATGTGCTGAATTACTTCATCAAAATGAATCGTACCAGGCTCTTTTCTGATTCTGCTAATTAAATCTTGAGTTGTCATAAGAAATATTATTATTTGTTATACAAATTGATTATTATTGTTCGTCAGTGGATTATAACGGTTCAGCTAGACGGGATGTCAATTTCTAACAAAATTAGCCGAGTAATTTTATGACCTTAAATAGCATTTATAATTTATTACATGTTCTTGCCGCCGTATTATGGGTCGGAGGAATGATTTTTGCCCATGCTTTCCTCAGGCCAGTGGCCGTTAGTCAGCTTGAGCCACCACATCGACTCAAGTTGTGGAAAGGGGTTTTTGAGCGGTTTTTCCCGTTTGTCTGGTTATCAGTGATTCTGTTACCTGTTACAGGATTTTTAATGGTTTATTCTATCTGGCAGGGCATGGCGACTGCGCCTTTATATATTCATTTAATGGCGGGCCTGGGTATCCTGATGATTTTGATTTACCTGTATGTTTATTTTGTTCCCTATAAGAAGTTATCCACAGCCATTATTATCAGCGACTGGCCAGCAGGTGGTGAGGCACTGGCAAAAATACGTTTTATGGTTGGAGTGAATATCATACTGGGCTTAATAGTTGTTATTGTTGCCAGTGGTGGGCGTTATCTTTAACAGAACGGGTGTTAGTTGATTGCGGCTATCTGTGTTTTTCCCCATTCAACGGCTTCCAGGTAGGCGTCGGTAAAAACAGAAGGTTTAATACCGGTTTTAAGTATTTTATCCCACTGAAACTGTTCATAGAGCAGTACATAATCAAGGATTTTGCCATGATCACCGGCATGATCCAGCAGAGCCATTTTTATAGGGCTACTGAGGATGATGGTGTCCAGTAAATCAATCATTTCCATATCCATTAGTGCATCCAGTACAGAGAATAGTCCAACAATAAACATCTGGTTTCTGATTTCCGGCTGAATTTTTTCAGCCATTAACTCACACATTTTACCTCGAATCAGGGCAATCGAAATTAGTTCATCAGGTTTGTTTTCACCTGTTTTTGACATCAGCAGCATAGAGACCCAGTTTCGGGTGTTTTTAATGCCCAGCAGGGCAATAGCATCCTTTATCGAGTCGATTTCTCTACGTAGTGAGAAAGCCGCACTGTTTATATAGCGAAGAAACTTATATGACAGGGCAACATCCTGTGCCAGGATGGATTCCAGGGTTTCAAACTCAATATCTGGGTTTTGTAGTTTATTGAGCAGGTTTAATGCTACTGCTTTATTGGCAGGGATATGTTTCTGTTTTACCAGTTGTGGCTTGCAGAAATAAAAACCCTGGAAATACTCTAGGCCGCAATTCTGGCAGAGTGTAAGCATT
>JAOUQA010000173.1 GCA_029879605.1 Gammaproteobacteria bacterium | reverse complement strand
CATGCGTATACTTAATATTATCTGCTCGACTAACCCACAGCTTGGCGGCGTCATCGAGTGGGTCAGGCAGTTTTCACCCATTGCTGCGGCTCTAGGCCATACCGTAGAAGTCGCCTCAATGGATAATCCCGATGACGACTGGGTCAGAAATTTCCCTGTGCCTGTGCATGCATTTGGTCATAAATTCAGGTATTTCTACTCTTCTGGACTGATCAAATGGATTAGGGAAAATGCCGGGAATTACGATGTATGTATAACGCACGGCCTCTGGCGCTTCCCGAGTATCGCGACACATATGGCCCTGAAGAATAGCAACACACCCTATTTTGCATATACGCACGGCATGCTAGACCCCTGGTTCAAAACCTATTATCCCGCCAAACACCTGGCAAAATACCCCTACTGGCTACTCTCAGAATATCGCGTATTAAGGGAGGCCAAAGGCGTGATTTTTACCTGCGAACAGGAAAAAATTAAGGCCAAAAAGTCATTTTCGCCCTACAAAGCCAAAGAATTGGTCACTACCATCGGTATATATCCCCCTGCGGGTGATAAAACCAGCCAGACAGCCTGCTTTCACGAGCGGTATCCGGAGACAGAGGGTAAAAAATTACTGCTCTTTCTTGGCCGAATTCATCAGAAAAAAGGTTGTGATTTACTGATTCAGGCCTTCGCAAAGGCCGCCACCAACCATCCTGACCTACACCTTGTGTTTGCCGGCCCGGGCGATGACAGTTTAATTACCCAGCTAAAACAGCTCGCCAGCTCTAACAATATAGCCGAACGTGTCACCTGGACCGGCATGATAACAGGCGATACCAAATGGGGCGCCTTCTATGCCTCAGATGCTTTTATTCTTCCATCACACCAGGAAAATTTTGGTATATCCGTGGTTGAAGCCATGGCATGCTCTATTCCCGTTCTCATCTCTAACAAAGTCGACATTTTCAAAGAAGTGGAAAATGATAATGCAGGGATTATTGCTGACGACACATTAGATGGTACCTGTGAACTGATATCAAAATGGCTTGAAATGTCAGAAGATGATAAACAATCGATGCAAAAAAATGCACTATCGTGTTACCAAAATCGCTTCGAAGTCCACAACGCAACACAACAATTGCTAGAATTACTCGAAACTAACCTCGCATAGATGCCATGGAAAAATCAGCTGTCGTTAAAGAAGATCCTTATTCAAAACCAGCAATGTCATTACTCAATAGACTAGCTAGATCGTTATGGGGCTTTTTTTATATAACGCTATTTCGCCCTTCTCCACGCCCTTTTCACGTATGGCGCAGCATGTTGTTACGCCTGTTTGGTGCGAAATTGGGATCAGGTTGCCATATTTATCCAAAATCGAAAATTTGGGCACCATGGAACCTTATTTGTGAAGATGTTGTTGCCATCGCCGATGGAGCTATTATTTATAACCCTGATACAATCACAATAATGTCACACGCCACAATTTCACAGGATGCCTATTTATGTGGCGCCTCACATGACTATGATGATCCAGCCTTTTCAATGATATCAAGACCAATAACTATAGAAGCCTATGCATGGATCTGTGCTCGCTCTAGCGTTTTACCGGGCGTCACAATTAAAGAGGGAGCAGTATTAGCGCTAGGCTCAGTTACATCAAAAGACCTTGAGCCATGGAGCGTTTACGCAGGCATGCCCGCAAAAAAAATCAAAGACAGGAAACAGCATGAGCTCAAATAAGCCCAAAACAGACAGGCTGCTCGCAGCTTCAGCAGACGAATTTATCTGGGATACAAGTGAACATACCGAAGTGCATAAATTTGTACTGGATCCTGTGCTATCGATTCTAAAACAACACCAATGTATATCAGTTTTAGATATCGGCTGCGGCAACGGTTCATTCACAGGATTATTGGCCACGCACGGCTATCAGGCCAAGGGCATAGACCACAGCCTTTCAGGCATTGAAATGGCCAAACAGCACAATGACAACTTAATGTTTGAGCAGCACGACATAACACTGCCCCTTGATGATAGCTATCAGTCTAGATATGATGCAGCCATATCCATAGAGGTAATAGAGCATCTGCTATTGCCAAGAAAATTAATAGAAAACGCGTATTATTCACTAAAGCCGGGGGGTGTTTTCATATTGACAACGCCATTCCATGGCTACTGGAAAAACCTTGCCCTTGCTTTAACAAACAGCTTTGATGAACACTGGCATCCACTTCGAGATTACGGCCATATTAAGTTTTTTTCTAAATCTACTATTACCGCTCTATTCGATGAATACAAATTCAAAGACATAGGTTTTACCACTGTCGGCAGGATCCCGCCACTAGCCAGATCAATGATTATCTGGGGTATAAAGTAAGCATGATTTCAATATTAATACTCACCAAAAACGAACAGCAAGACCTACCAGGCTGCCTTGAGAGTGTATCCTGGTCTGACGATATCCATGTTTACGACTCCTTATCTGATGACAATACCTTAGAAATTGCAGAAGCAGCAGGCGCAACCATCACCAGCAGGAAATTTGACAACTGGTCTGCTCATCAAAACTGGGGCCTGCAAAACATTCCTTTCAAACATGAATGGGTCTTTTATATTGACGCCGACGAACGCATGTCTCCTAAACTGAGAGACTCACTACTTAGCGCCATCAAACAACCAGGAGACAATATTGCATTCCGAGTTCAAAGAAGAGACTTTTTCCTGAACAGGTGGCTAAAACATGTCCAGGCCTCTGCATTCTATATACGATTATTCAAGCCTGCTCATATCCGTTACGAGAGGCTTGTTAATCCTGTCACCATACCAGATGGTCCAGTAGGAGATGTTAACGGGTATCTCAATCATTACCCTTTTAGCAAGGGCATCTCTCACTGGCTCGATAGACATAACTCATATAGCACATTTGAAGCACAACAAATAGCTGAAAACAGGAAACACAATAAAAAGTTCAGCTTCCTGAAAGCCTTCATAGAGAGTGACTTCAACAAAAGAAGATTTCACCAAAAAGAAATTTTTTATCGACTCCCTGCCAGGCCACTAATAAAATTCATGCTGCTTTATTTTATAAAAGGCGGGATTCTCGACGGAAGAGCAGGATTTACTTATGCCATGCTACAGGCATTCTACGAATATATGATCGTTTTAAAAACAAGAGAATTCAACCAGAATTGACCTGTATCTTGAATACGTTGCCAGATAACAAAATTTGATCCAATAGTAACCATAGTGTTACCGTAGAATTGACCACAATGACTACCAACAATAAAAAACCTATCCTTGTTACCGGATCTCACCGATCTGGTTCTAGCTGGACCGGAAAAATGATAGCACTTCACCCTTCTGTTGCATATATAAATGAACCTTTCAACATTCAACATACACCCATAGTATGTAAAGCAAAATTTGATCACTGGTTTACATATATTTGCGAAATAAATGAAAAAGAATATTTAAAAGACATAGAGGAATGCATACAGTTTAAATACCCACTATATGATGCGGCCAAATCCATTACGTCATTAAAGGATTGCGCCAAACTAGCCAGAGATTATATTCTCACCCTTCAACACAGGGCCACGCATAAACGCGCTCTTATGAAGGACCCAATTGCGCTTTTCTCAGCAGAGTGGCTAACGCGCAGGTTCAACATGGATGCGATCATACTAATTAGACACCCAGCCGCATTCGTGGGCAGCATTAAAGCTGCTGATTGGTCACATCCATTCAACCATTTCATTGAACAACCATTGTTAATGAAGCGCCTAGAGAAATACCGAGATCAGATCGAAGAGTATTCAAAAGAAAATAAGAGCAGTGTTGACCAGGCAATTTTACTGTGGAACCTGATTCACTATATGATCATACAATACCAGAAAAATAGGCCAGACTGGCTGTATATAAGACACGAAGATCTTTCAGAGAACCCTGTTGACGAATTCAAGAAAATCTATACCAAACTCAATCTTGATTTTTCGGAAAATATTGAGAATAAAATGCGATCATTTACTCAAGCAGATTCCTCAAAAGGAATAAAGCGCGATAGCAGATCGAATAGATGGAGCTGGAAAAATCGACTAACAAAAGAAGAAATAGCCATTATAAAAGAACAGACTTACGAAATTGCCAGCGTTTTTTATAACGATAAAGACTGGGACGAATAAGCTAACATTGCAACAAAACACTAACTAGCATGCACTTGTCATACTCTCGTATAAAGCATTAGCCTTACTGATCTCCGCCTCAAGCCCAGAAAAGTCGATTTCCTTTGCCAGCTGTTTTCTCTCTTCACTAGGACGCCCTATATGTGATTCCTTTCCCTGATAAATCCTCTGATTGATAGCCTCTATTTCTTTAAAGACACTTTTAACCATTGTCTCATCATGCACGGGCACATCAAATTTTGTACCAAAGTGCGAATTTATACGACTAATAATGCCACCCATATCACCGATGACGTCTTCATATTTCACGACAAGACACTTATCACCTAGCTTTCTGACAGCAGCATAAAATTTGATGTACCTGGCTATCATCCAGTCTGGAGCTGACTCCGGGTGTCTTATTAGCAATGAACGAAAAGAGTCTTCAGGGGTTCTAATCAGGGCAATAGCCGGAATACCCCTTTTAGCTGCATACATTAATTGTGCCTCGACATGTAAATGATGAGCCACTTTTACCGGGCTGGACTGAGCCTGCATGAAAGCCACAACAGAAAATGTATTTGCCGAACGCGGAAATCCCTCTATAACTATCTCAGTATCATCATTGCAAAGAAGCACTTGATTCCGCCCATCTCCTAAAAACTTAAAAATAGGAAAAAACAAAATTGGATATTGTCCAAGCAGATGTTTTATTCGGCTTTTTAGCATAGTAAACAACACAAGACTCAGGATGAAATTACACGACGACCATGCCTTAGGCCATCAATAACCCTAAGCAACAGTAGAACCGGGTCACTTAATCGTGACAACAACCAATAGATTTTCTTTTTGCCAGCACCAATATCAGTTAATCCAATTTTACCGGCAATTCGAGCATGCTCAACGGCCGCCTTTTCCAAAAAGGCGCCTGAGCCACTTATAGACTCACCATAAACTCTGAACTTCGACCAATATCTATGAAGTCGGTCGAATCTCGCATTATTTAATGCCATATCGACCATTAATTCCCCATCCCATGAAATGCGATTATCTTTATTGAAACCGCCTATTTCCTTAAATATATTCGCCCTAAAAAAGGTTGATTGTTGAACAAGAACACAGTTACCCTCTGCGTAACGCAGCAAATTAAATTTATGGGAGAAACATTTCTGAAGAACATTATCGTACTCATCAATAATTTCACCATGTGCACTTACAACATCAACATCCGTATGATCAGTAAAATACC
>JAOUQA010000172.1 GCA_029879605.1 Gammaproteobacteria bacterium | reverse complement strand
AACCAGTATGATGATAATGATCTTATTCGTAGGAGTCGTGATAGAAATAATAATATAAAGGTCAGAAATATTTAGTTTATATAAGCGTAGCCTGAGTTCTGTAATTCAATAATCTCTGCATCTGCCATGGGTATTATGTTGATAAATCCTGAGAAATCACTTTTGTGTAATCCATGCATTCTTGCGGATGCTGCGCATAATCTGAATTCAATTATATCTGACATGGATAGGTCCTTTGCGCGATTTATTAATTGATGATTTTGTTGTTTAATATGTGTAAATGATGGAATGGCATTTCCATGTATAACTATTACAATAGATGTTGAAATTGGGTCGTTGTTATAAATATTTTGTAACAGGCTTGCGCGATCTAACGTGTGGTTTAATAGTTTAATATTTGCGCTGCTGACATTAAAAACAACTCTTGCTGGAGAGTATGTTTTGTCATTGCCATGTGTTGCCATGGTTAAAAAAATACTGGTTATAAATAATATAACACTATATTTTTCTGTATAACTTTTCATTTAAAGTTTTTCCATCAGGTTGCGTAAACGATCTTGTAATGATTCAGGTGTTGTTTCTTTTTTTGTATTTTTTATTTTTTCACTAATTGCGCCTTCGAGTTCTGATCGTGTATAACAGCTATCACAGTGTGACAGGTGGTTTTTAAATTTAGCCAGTATAATCTCATCATTTAATTCTCCATCAAGATAAGCATACAGGTTGTCAATAGCCTCAAGGCAGTCGATTTCATCAACATTCTGGTGGTCTGTTGTATTTTTCATCAGCTTATTACTCCTGTTTCTTCTGAGTTAATGATGCCAGCGTCTTTTGCATGTTGCCATAATGATTTTTGTAACAATGTTCGTCCACGCTTCATACGTGAGCGTATAGTGCCTGGAGGTACATCGAGTATTAAAGCCGCTTCGTCATATGAAAAACCTTCGACATTTACCAGTAATACAGTAATACGAAATACTTCAGGCAGGCTTTCAATCGCGGTCATGATATCTTCAGCAAGTATCTGGTTGCCGAATTCTTTTTCAGGGTTTGCCCACCAATGGAGAAATTCGTTTGATTGCTGGATTAGTAAGCATGAGATTTCATCCTGGTTGGTATTATCTGTTGATATTTCATCGTAACTGGTTTCTGGTGGCCTGATAGACTGTTTTCGATAATCGCTGATAAAGTAGTTATTTAATATGCGGAAAATCCAGGGGCGAAAACGTGAATGATCCTGAAGTTTATTAATATTTGACCAGGCTTTGCCAACAGTTTCTGCTACCAGGTCTTCGGCACGGGTTTTACAACCAGTGAGTCGTAAGGCCAGAAAATAAAGCGAGTCCATGTTAGATTCGATTTGCTGGCTGAACCATGGTTTTAAATCTTCGGACATTTCCCGATCCTTAGTGATATTACAGTTTATGCTGATTATGCGTGATTAATGCCAGATCTCTTATGTAAAATGAGATCTGGCAATATTCCAGGTCTAGAAGCTAAGTGTTTTTGCACCTTCACTTACAACTCCAAGCATGGAAGTTGACCCGGCTAGTTCAACACCATCAATAAAATCATCAGCTTCATAGCCTCGGACTTTTGCACAGGGTGGGCAGACCATAATTGTACCGCCACTTTCAATTACATTTTGTATCATGTCCTTTACAGGTGGATCAAGTGGGTTTAACTGGGCCACCTGGGCTCCGCCTTTGCGTACCCAGTCTACACCTGAGCTGACCAGGAACATGGTTACTTCATAGCCTGAAGCAATTCCTCCATTTGCTACACTCCATGCAACTGAAGATCGTTCCTCGTTAAATCCACTTGTAACCACAACAACCAGTTTTTTTGATTCACTCATAGCATTATCCTTATTTCGGGGTTGAAAAAAGCATCTCTGTTAAGGGTAATGACGCAGCAGTTGATGTTTAGGTCCCGTTTGCTAGAAAAAATATGAATTCAGGTATCAGGAATCTCTGGCTGAACTGATTTTCGGCTATTTTATCAACGGATATTTTTATATGGCCGAAAAAAATACTGTATTGATATCAGGGTTTGTCTAATTTCTACTAAAATTACAGGGTGTATCAATATTGATCTATTCCTGGATGTAGGTATGTATATGAGTTATTTTCTAAAATCCATATTACAATTTCTAACTTTATTGCTGATTTGTTACCAGGCTTATGGGGCTGAGTGTAATACCTCGGATCTTCCTGAAGATATTCATAAACTGGTTGAACAGGACAAAATGGATGAGGCGGTAAAACTTGCTAAACAGGCTTATGAAAAGAATATTAATAATAAAATAGCTGCATTGTACCTGGCTCGTGTCTATATAAATGCAACCCTAACCTCGGTTGTTAATTTTGATATGTCACAACTTGGATTTCAGACAGGTGAATCTGGTTCCAGGGAAATTACAATGGATATGTTAAAAAAGGCAACTGCAAGTCGCACTGCGGTTAATCCTGATTATCTGGATAATACAAATAAGTTCATTCATGACCTGGTCAGGCGCTGGCCAGAAGAAAAGAATTTGTATTACTGTTTAACAAAAATTCATTTCTATAGTGGTAATCACGATGAATTTCTAAATCAGTTGGCACAAACAGCAAGCCTGTTTAAAAATAATGAGCAGGAGGCTGTTAATTATTTGATTGATTATGGCACTGAGCTTATGCAGTCAGATAATTATGATTTTGCGGCTGAAGTATATCAGGCTTTGTTAAAGATATTTCCTGAGTCGGTTCCCCTGTTATCAAGTCTTGGAGTGTCATATATTAAACAGGGCTTTACTCGAAAAGCCATGGCTTATTTTGAGCATGCCTACAAAAATGACAGGAGTGATGTAATTGTCCTGGGTAATTTGTCAGAAACAGCGATGTTGCTAGGTGAATTTGAAAAGGCCGAAAAATTCTTATTAAAAAGAGCCGATTTCGAGCCGGATAAGGCTGAAATCTATTTTGACCTGGCGATTAACAATATGCATCTAAGACCAGGTGCCGGGAATGATTACTGGGCTAAATATTTCTCAATTCATGCCAGGCATCCTGATGACGAGCAATGGGCAAAAAATGCACGAGTCATTCAGCAGGCAGCGAATAATTCTGATATTACTATCTCAGACTGGCATCAACTGGCAATTCAGATGATTGAGTCGGGTGTGCCTAAATATGCAATTCCATTGTTACACTATGTTAACAAAACCCAGTTGCAGGATCCCTCAGTAAGTTATTCCAGGGCCTATGCTTATGATGCAGGTAAGCATTATGATTTACAGAAATCTGCACTGGAGGAAACATTGAAGAGAATAAAACAATCAGATAATAAAACCCAGATTGATATAGACCAGGTTTATTATAATTTATCGCGATCAACATATATGTTAGGGCAGTATGATCAAGCATTAAACTATTTATCCAGTGTATCAGGTGAAATGAAAAATTCTGCCAATATCGATTATATGTATGGCATGGTATACCGTGATCGTGGTGACAGGAAAAAAGCTGACAGTTATTTTAACTCCTGTCTTAAAAAGGCAAATGGTGCATCAATTGAAAATTTCTGCCGAGATCAGCTTAAATAATTGATGTGATTTTCTTTCTATTTATCCAGACTTGATTTTCACTTAAATCCCGATTTTGGTCTAATATTAGATGCAATTAAATAATAGTATGGTTGGTCGATAGCAGGGGTTAAAGAATTTCGACTTAAATTAAAATATTAACAGGGGATTGTTATTCATATTTTACTCGCTCTGACCGGATTAATTATAGGCCTGGCATTTCATCGTTATGGTGGCTGGTTCTATGGGGCGGCTGCTGGATTTGCTATAGGTCTATGGTTGAATGCGAATAAAACTATTCAGAATCTCAGCAATGAACTGAATCGACTTAAGCAGCGAGTTGATGCTATAGATACTGATCGAGATACAAAAGATGTAGAATTAGATGTCGCCCCGGTTATTCATCAATCGACACAGTACATGGAGAATGCCCTCCAGCTAAACAGTAAGAAAGATAACCAGGATATACCAGCAGGCAATGAACCTCCGTCAGTATCATCAACACATGTATACAGGAAAGAAAAATCTACAGTTACGGACGATGTAAAATCTCAGCAGAAAATTCCAGCTTTAGATAAGACACCAGAATCGCCTTTACCGCTTGATAAGGCCATTCTATGGCTAAAGAATTTTTTTACCACGGGCAATGTACTGGTTAAAGTTGGTGTGCTAGTACTATTTTTTGGCGTTGCATTTCTGATTAAGTATGCGGCTGAACGAAATGTATTCCCAGTTGAGTTACGCCTGGCATCCGTTGGGCTATTTGGCATTATATTACTGATCATTGGCTGGCGACTGAGGGAGAAAAAAACGGCTTATGCTCTCGTGTTGCAGGGCGGTGCGCTGGGTATTTTGTACCTGACCGTCTTTTCTGCATTACGATTATACAGTTTGATCCCGGCATCCCTGGCTTTTTCAATTCTATTTGTTTTTGCAATCTTCAGTGCTGCACTGGCAGTGTTGCAAAATTCCCGTGCCCTGGCTGTGCTAGGTATTACCGGCGGTTTTCTTGCGCCCATCCTGACTTCGACAGGTAGTGGTAATTATGTCGCGCTATTTAGTTATTATATGATCTTGAATCTGGCCGTTTTTGGTATTGCCTGGTTCCGTTCGTGGCGCATGTTGAATGTTATCGGCTTTGTCTTTACGTTTGTCGTAGGTACTGCCTGGGGTGTGAAATATTATTCACCGGATCATTTTGCCAGTACTGAACCTTTCCTGGCAGGCTTTTTTATCATCTATCTTGCCATTGCTGTTTTATTTTCCATACGTCAGCCAGTGGAGCTGAAAGGTTACGTCGATAGTACCCTGGTATTCGGTGTACCACTGGCTGGATTTGGGCTACAGGCAGCCATGGTGCATGATATTGAGTATGCGCTGGCCTGGAGCAGCCTGACACTGGCCGTAGTGTATATTGGCCTGGCAACACTGTTATGGCATCGACTGAGTGACAGGTCACGGCTAATCTGTGAAGCATTTCTTGCCCTGGGCGTTATCTTTGCAACAATGGCTATCCCTTTTGCGCTGGACGCACGCTGGACGGCGGGTAGCTGGGCGCTTGAAGGTGCTGCTGCAGTCTGGATTGGTCGTCGACAGTTGCGTGTGCTGCCACGTTTACTAGGTTATCTTTTACAGTTTGCCGGTGGTATTGCTTTTCTGCAGGCTATAGATTACCCGGTTGATAGCCAGTTGTTTATCTTCAATGGGCATTATCTCGGTGCATTGATTGTTGCCCTGTCAGGTTTGTTTGTAGCCTGGCAGTTAAGCCTGTTAAAAGATAATCCTTCCTTAGCCGAGCACTCATTTGGAAGCCTTCTGGTCAATGAATATAAAT
>JAOUQA010000171.1 GCA_029879605.1 Gammaproteobacteria bacterium | reverse complement strand
TCAATAATAATGCCGGTCTGTTCGGCGACCGGGATAAAATCATCAGGGGGGATACTGCCTAACTTATCATTGTTCCAGCGGGCAAGGGTTTCCGCACCAATGATGTTGCGGTCTGAATCCAGCATCGGTTGAAAATTCAGGGAAATTTCATTTTTTTCAATTGCGAAGTGCAGCAGACGTTCAATTTCGAGTCGTTGTTCGACGCGAGATGACATTTCCTGGTCAAAGACAAAAATACCATCTCTGCCCCTGGCCTTGACTTCATACATGGCAATATCAGCTTCTTTAATAAAGACATTGGCGTTTTGAGTCGAAGAGTCAACCAGGCTAATACCTATGCTGGAGCTGATGTACAAATGATGCTGATCAATAATGTAGGTGTCTTTCAATGAATCGAGTAATTTTTCAGCAAGTTGATAAGCTTCCTGGCTACAGCTTTCTTTAGAAGATGACTCCGGGCCACAAATAATAAATTCATCACCACCCAGGCGAGCAGCCAGGTTATTGACAGACAGGTTTTGCCTTATTCTGATTGAAACTTCTTTTAATAACTGATCGCCTACATCATGACCCAGTGAATCATTGATGGTTTTGAAGTGATCAAGATCAATTAATAACAGGTAGGTGTAGTTTTTAGATGAAGCCAGGGCATTCATCATTTGTTGTAGATAATTAATAAAAAAGTAACGATTATTTAATTCTGTGAGTACATCATGTGATGCCTGGTAGCTGGCTTTCATTAACAGGTCATAACTGCTGTTAGCCGAGTAGAATAATACCCAGGTAAAGATACTGGCAAACAAGGTCAGGGCATAGCCGAACCACTCACCAATATTGGCAAAGTAGATGATCAATGGAATCATCAGGATAAGAATAATGGGACGGTAGAGTTTTTTATCCGGGCCTAGTAATGTCGAGGCAACGGTTGAGGCACCAATTTCTGTAAATATAGCAATGTAATGCAGATTGTTTGCATCTTCAGGAACATAAAGAATAAAAATAATTGCCCATAGCAGAAATATGGCATAGAAGAAAAATGAAACGGTCTTATGCCATTGCGCAACCTCTTTTCCGCTCATCTGGTCAAAGTTAAAAGCTTTGTAGAGTCGGTAACCCCAGATTGAAGTGGCTACAACCAGCAGATACCAGATGATGGCTCGCAGGTGAATATCGTGCAGCCAGCCAAGAATTATATAGGCAATGCCCGGTACCAGGGACAGCACCATCATGACTGGGATCTGTCGGTGTAAAAAAACGTAAAATCGTTTATCGTTCATTGTTGATTAAGCATGATCTGGGCACAAGTGTCTGTAATATAGATTATTTCTTATCTAAATGATAATTTTAGTAAGGTATATGTGATCAGATGCCGGTAAAAATGGTTGTCAGAAGCAGGGTCTGGGAGCCTGAAAATCACCTGTGCTGATGGACTATTTGACCCAGTAGTCGATGACAATACCAATGAAAACTGTCAGTCCAAACCAGTTGTTATTTAAAAAAGCCCTGAAGCA
The DNA here is from genome assembly GCA_029879605.1 of Gammaproteobacteria bacterium. GTDB lineage: Bacteria > Pseudomonadota > Gammaproteobacteria > SZUA-229 > SZUA-229 > JAPHQX01. The sequence goes on along the minus strand of JAOUQA010000171.1, from coordinate 3,891 downwards.
GTTGCCAGGGTCACGGTCTTTGATCAGGTACTGTTGATAAATTAGAAAACCTGAACCTGCGATCAGGCTAGCGTAGAAATAAAGTCCCAGGCCCGATTGCTGGCCAATAAAAACCAAAGTTAGCAGTAGCAATAATTGCAGAACAAATATAATAAGTTTGTCTGCTTCCCCAAATAAAATAGCCGTGGATTTTAGGCCAATTTTTAAATCATCTTTAATGTCAGCCATGGCATACATGGTGTCATAAGCCGTGGTCCATAGAATTGTACTCATGAATAATAGCCAGGTGACAGGTGTGATCTCATTTGCCTGTGCCGTAAAGGCCATAGGTGCTGCCCAGCCAAACGCGGCTCCCAGGTGTACCTGGGGCATATAATGGTAGCGTTTCATGAATGGGTATGATGCGGCCAGGGCAATACCCACAAATGACATATAGATGGTGAGCTGGTTTAACAGTTGTAATAATGAGAAAGCGATAAGTGCTAATACGACAAATACCAGAATGGCTTCGCCAGCGGTAATTTTGCCTGTTGCCAGTGGGCGGTTTTGTGTACGCTCAACATGGGCATCAAAATTTCGATCAGCAAAGTCATTAATGGCACAGCCGGCTGAACGCATAAGGAATACACCGATAACAAAAACAAACAGAACCAGACCATCAGGAAAGCCACGGGCGGCAATCCATAGTGCCCAGAGTGTCGGCCAGAGCAGTAGCAGGGTACCAATTGGCTTATCCAGGCGGATGAGGTAGCCATATTGCTCAAGCCGGTTAATAATGGCTATATACCAGGGGTGATTACTAAACGTTTTTAGTTTATTGAACAGCAACATTAGCAAATTAGTGTGTTCTGTGTTTTTCGGGACTGTTATATTACCCGACTCGTAACCATGACTTAAGGTTTTTTCATGTCAAAGAAGTATGATTATGATCTGATTGCTATCGGTGGCGGCAGTGGCGGCCTTTCGGTGGCAGAACGGGCAGCGGTTTATGGTAAAAAAGCTGCCGTGGTGGAATGCGGTGAAATGGGTGGCACCTGCGTCAATGTCGGTTGTGTACCCAAAAAAGTCATGTGGTATGGCGCTAACATGGCCCATAGCCTGAACAATGCACGGGATTATGGTTTTGATATCGAGCAGAAAGGCTTTAACTGGGAATACCTTGTGACCAAGCGTGATAACTATATCGCCGGAATTAACGAGTGGTACCACACCTACCTGGAAGATTCGAATATAGCGGAGATCAATGGCTTTGCGAAGTTTATTGATGCCCATACCCTGGATGTTGATGGCAAGCGTTATACTGCTGAGCACATCATGGTATCACCGGGTACTAAACCGATGGTGCCAGGCATCCCGGGTGCAGAACACGGTATTACCTCCGATGGTTTTTTTGAGCTGGATGAACAGCCGAAGCAGGTAGCAATCGTTGGTTCAGGTTATATCGCAGTTGAGCTGGCGGGTGTACTCAAAGCACTGGGTACAGATGTCTGCATGTATTTGCGCAAGGAACATGTGCTGCGTGAATTTGATGCCATGTTACGTGAAAACCTGCTGGAAGAAATGCTGGACCAGGGTATAGACATCATGTCCAGTACCCAGATCGTGGAAGTTCGCAGGGAAGAAGATGAAAGCCTGACGGTGATTGATGACAGGGGGCTTGAACGTGGTGGTTTTGACCAGGTTATCTGGGCCATCGGGCGTGAGCCTAATACGGAAGGCTTGAACCTGGATGCAGCAGGTATCCAAACTGACCATCAGGGTTATATCACGACTGATTTATTTCAACGTACCAATGTCGATAATATATTTGCGCTTGGAGATATCACGGGGCGTGCCCCATTAACCCCGGTGGCTATCGCGGCGGCTCGTCGTCTTGCAGATCGTTTATATAACAATCAGCAGGATCGGCACCTTGATTACCAGTTAATTCCAACGGTAGTGTTTAGTCATCCACCTATTGGTACTGTCGGTTTGACAGAATCGGAAGCGCGGGAACGGCATGGTGAAGCAGTGAAGATTTACCAGACTCGTTTTACAGCGATGTATAACGCTATGAGCCGACATAAGACCAAGACTGCCATGAAACTGGTGTGTGTGGGTGCCCAGGAAAAAATAGTCGGTTGTCATATTTTTGGACCGGGTTCTGATGAAATGCTCCAGGGTTTCGCCGTGGCAATTCGTATGGGGGCAACCAAGAAAGATTTTGATGATACGGTGGCGATTCATCCAACCAGTTCTGAAGAACTGGTAACCATGCGTTAATACCTTATTGAGCTTAGAAAAATTATGAGTGATCCAGTAAGACCTTATAAAAATATTATGCCCAGTATCGGTGAGGGTAGTTATATTGACCCTGCCTGCGCCATTATTGGTGATGTGGTGATAGGCAGGGATTCATCGGTCTGGCCGATGGTCTCGATACGTGGCGATGTGAATACAATCCGCATTGGCGACAGAACCAATATCCAGGATGGCTGTGTATTGCATGTTACCCATGATGGGCCCTTGAGCCCCGGTGGTTTTGCCTTGAGTATTGGTAATGATGTAACTGTCGGGCACAATGCCGTGCTACATGCCTGCACCATTGAAGATAACTGTTTAATAGGTATGGGTTCGGTCGTGCTGGATGGCGCTGTGATCAAGGCCGGTGCCATGATAGGTGCGGGTAGCGTCGTTTCGCCCAAGAAAACACTGGAGGGCGGTTATCTTTACCTGGGCTCACCGGCACGTCAGGCAAGAAAATTAACTGAAAAAGAGAAAGAATATTTTACTTACTCATCAAAACATTATGTAAGTCTCAAAAATGATTATTTAAATCCTTAGAATAAGCGGTTCTAAATGAACTAAATCTTGTCACAGGAAGGATATAAATATGAAAAAACTACAATTGTCACTTATTGGCATTTTATCTGTCATTAGCTGTTTAAGCTGGGCAGAAAATACCAGCATAGCTGAGACTACAGCAGAAGAAACTGCCGCGGCTGAAATTTCAACTGAATCTGTTCCTTCTGCTGAGGCGGCTGCATCAAATGATACCGCAGTAGCAACTGATATCATCATTGCTAACGATGGCACAGTTGCCAGGTCCGTTTTTACCTCTGCGGTTGATAACCGTGAACCTGCCGATCAAATTGGCCAGTTAAGCAATGATAATGGCCTGATCTATTTTTTTACTGAACTTCAGGGCATGGAAGGCAGAACCATTACTCATCGCTGGGAAAAAGACGGTGAAATAAAAGCAGAAGTTTCATTTAATGTAGGTGGAAATCGCTGGCGTGTATGGTCCAGTAAAAATCTACAGCCTGAGTGGCTGGGTAACTGGCAGGTATCAATTATTGATGAAAGCGGTAATATGATTTCCCAGGAGAGCTTTGCTTATATTCCTGCTGCGGATGTGATCGAAGGTGCACAGACAGTTGAGGCAGCCAGTGCAACTGAAACAAAGCAGGAAATGGATAGCACAGCTACAACTCCTGCCATCAATGAAGCTGATTTAATGAATATTTCTCCAGCTGCAGGCAGTGCGGATAAATAAGTACCAGTTACGGCATAATAAAAATAATTAACTAAACCAGTTGTAATTGTTTAATTTAAAAACCCGGTTCGCCGGGTTTTTTTATGAGTGAGAAAAAGTATGCTGAGGTTGATGTCTTAAGTTTGTTTTACTTGGGGATGAGCCATAAGCTTCATTTGCCTGGGGACAGACCGTTGCTTTTTACGCTCTGTCCCCGGTAGTACATACCACTAACATATCTACGAAGTCAGCATAAGTTCCTTTGATCTACGTGCTATACAAGCACAGGGGACGGAGCACCAAAAAGCGGTGGTCCATCCCCAAGTAAAGCTGGCGTAAGATGTTAGATTATGGCTAACAACTGATTTGAATATCAG
>JAOUQA010000170.1 GCA_029879605.1 Gammaproteobacteria bacterium | reverse complement strand
TTCGATGAATACTACCCGGCACTGCCACTGGTCATCGCTGCCCGCAGTCTAAACCTGACAATGGATGATATCCAGCCCAACCTGGGTGATGGTGTTCAGATTGGCAAACTGTATATACGCACCAATGCCAATCTGCAAATGCGTACTTTTTATTACAATGATGTGAATAATACGAAGGCATTCCAGGTTGATTCTTTTTTTGATGTGTTACAGGGTAAAATCCCGGCCAGCAAATACAAAGATAAAATAGTATTAATTGGTGCTACAGCAATCGGTGTGGGAGACAGGATGGTGACACCCATAGATTCAGAAATGGCACCTGTTATGGTACTGGCTCATTCAGTTTCCAGCATTTTAAATGAAGACTTTTTTATTCAGCCAGAATGGGCGGAAAATGCCCGCCTGGGAGCCAGCTTATTTCTGGCCATTTATATTATTCTTTTGTTACCCAGAATGAGTGCTGGTATTTCTGCCACGTTCACCATTCTACTACTCGGTGCATTACTGGGCGCACACTATATGCTGATGACGCAACAGGGTATGTGGCTCGAATTAATGTCTCCTGCAATCCTGTTACTGGTCGGCCACCTGTTGCTGACAACCAAGCGCTACCTGCTTACTGAACAGGGTAAAATACAGCTGGATGCTGAATCTGCTGAAAGTAACCGTATGCTGGGGCTGTCTTTACAGGGTCAGGGACAACTGGATATGGCTTTTGAAAAATTCCGTAAACTACCCGCTAATAAAGAAGCTTTCGAACTGCTTTACAACCTGGCACTGGATTATGAGCGTAAACGCCAGTTCAGCAAAGCAGGCTCTGTCTATTCCTATATCAGTCAACACGATGCTAAATTCCGCGACATAAAACAACGCAGTAAACGAGCAACAGCAATGGAAGAAACCGTTATTTTAGGTGGCGCATCATCAGGTACCGTTGGCAGCAGCTTACTTGCGGGTGGTGATGATATACAAAAACCCATGCTTGGCCGTTATGCTATCGAAAAAGAACTGGGCAAAGGCGCTATGGGTGCCGTCTATCTTGGCAAAGATCCTAAAATCAGCCGTGTTGTTGCCATTAAAACAATGGCCCTGTCCCAGGAATTTGAAGGCGATGAATTACAGGATGTTAAAGATCGTTTCTTTCGTGAAGCTGAAACTGCGGGTCGCCTGAGTCATCCCAATATCGTCACGATTTATGATGCCGGAGAGGAACATGACCTGGCCTATATTGCGATGGAATTTTTAAAGGGTCATGACCTGGTACGTTATGGCAAACCTGAAAATTTACTGCCCATAACCAAAGTACTCAGTATTATTGAACGTGCAGCTGATGCCCTGAATTATGCTCACGAACAAAGCGTTGTACATCGAGACATAAAACCAGCGAATATAATGTATGAACCTGAATCAGATACCGTTAAAATTACTGACTTTGGTATAGCCAGGATCACAGATTCAAGCAAAACTAAAACCGGCATGGTCTTAGGCACACCATCTTATATGTCACCGGAACAACTGGCCGGTAAAAAAGTTGATGGTCAGTCAGATTTATTTTCACTGGGCGTCATGTTATTCCAGATGATGGTTGGACGACTACCCTTCCAGGGTGACTCTATGGCATCACTCATGTATAAAATTGCGAATGACCCACATCCTGACCCGGCTACAATGCGAAAAGGATTGCCTAAATGCATAAGTGTAATTATTAATCGTTCACTGGCAAAAGAAAAAGAAAACCGTTACCAGAATGGTGCTCAAATGTCAGCTGATATACATAAATGTCAACAAATCATTTTACAGGCACAGCAGAATAAAAAGGCTTAAGGCATACAGATGAACTTAAGAGACAAAATCACTATCACCGGCCTTACTGATCCAGGTATCGTTCGCGGCCACAATGAAGACACAATCGGTAATAACCCGGAACTTGGACTTGCAGTTCTTGCCGATGGCATGGGTGGCCACAAGGGTGGAGAAGTTGCCAGTGCCCTTGCAGTTGATACCATACTAACTTCATTATCTAAATCACTAAGAACAGTTAATGCAGGTGAAATTGATGAAGAAACGGGTTATAGCCAGGGATCTATTGCTGTAGAACAGGCCATCAAAGAAGCCAATAATGTCATCTTTGATTCAGCCAGTAAAAATGAACAATATGAAGGCATGGGAACAACCATTGTTGTTTTATTGTTCTACGACAATCGGTTTACTGTCGGCCATGTCGGTGACTCCAGGCTTTACCGTTTACGTGATTCCCAGTTAGAACTACTAACCAGGGATCATACATTATTACAGGAACTGGTTGATCGTGGATTTTATACCAGGGAAGAAGCGCGTAATTCGATGAAAAAAAACCTGGTCACTCGCGCAGTTGGTGTCAGTGATACAGTAGAAGTTGATATCACTGAAGACACTGCTGCAGTCGATGATATTTATTTGCTCTGCTCTGACGGCCTTAATGACATGATTGAAGATGACTTAATCGAAGATGTCATCAACAACTATAAATCTAACCTTAACAAGATCGCTGAAGAGCTAATAAAACAGGCCAACCAGCATGGTGGCAAAGACAATGTTTCGGCATTACTTGCACATCCAGTTAAACCTTTTCCCTCTGGAGGGAACTGGCTAAATAAAATAACTAACCTATTCTCTTAAGCAGAAAATAAACTGGAACAAAATAATGGCTAGCCTAAAAATAATGTTCAACAACAAGGTTATTCAGGAAATAGATTTGAATAAGGAAATCATGAAAATTGGCCGTAAACCTGATAACGAGATCCAGATCGATAACCTGGCAGTGAGCAGTCACCATGCGGTTATTAAAACTATTCTTAATGATTCCTTTCTTGAAGATAACAATAGCACCAATGGTACATATATTAATGGCAGCTTAATCAAAAAACAGGTACTGAGAGATGGCGATATTATCCGTATTGGCAAACACGATATCACCTACATAAATCCAGAAGCCACCACTCCCAGCAGTAATGAATTTGAAAAAACCATGATTATCCGACCAGACACGGCTGGCATGCCCAGCAATGAAGGCAGCGCTGCTATTGATGCCTCTGTAAGCAAACTGGCTAAAGAAATCGCTTCTGCCGATTCAGGCAACCAGGTGTCGTCAGCCACAGCAAAAGTTAAATTATTAAATGGTGCCAACAGCGGTAAGGTACTGCCATTAACAAAAATTCTTACCACCCTGGGTAAACCGGGTGTCCAGGTAGCTGCTATTACCAAACGCCCGGGCGGCTATTTTCTAATTCATATTGATGGCGGGGAAAACGAAGGTCGCCCCAAAGTGAATGATACTGAAATTGGCTCACAGGCCCACCCACTAAAAAACAATGATGTAATCGATGTCGCGGGTGTACAAATGTTATTCCTGCTGGGATAAGCTTATCCCAGTTCAAAAACCGCCATTGATTCCACATGTGCAGTATGTGGAAACATATCCATAACACCTGCCGACTTTAATTTATAACCATACTGATTGACCAGTATGTTTGTGTCCCTTGCTAAAGTCACTGGGTTACAGGATACATAAACTATACATTCTGCACGCAATTTTCCAAGATGATGCAACATTTCCATGGCACCAGAACGTGGTGGATCCAGTAATATCTTATCGTAAGACTGTTGTAACCATGGTTGCCCGGTAATATCTGTTGAAAGATCAGCGGCAAAGAATTCCACATTCGCTATATCATTTGCTGCTGCATTTTCACGGGCTTTAACAACCATAACTTCTGCACCCTCAACCCCGGTGACATGTTTCGACAACCTGGCCATGGGTAATGTGAAGTTACCTAATCCACAAAACAGATCCAGCACCCTGTCAGAAGAACCAAGATCCATAAACTCCAGCGCCTGGTTAATCATTTTCTCATTCAACACCGGGTTAACCTGGGTAAAATCCGTTGGCTGAAATTCAATACGTACATCATGCTGTGGAAGTGAATAAAAAAGACGTTGTCGTTGTTCCGGCCATAGAGGCTCAACCGTATCTGGCCCACCGGCTTGTAATAAGATATCTATATTTTCGGCGCGGGCAAAGTCCGCCAGTGACTGCCTGTCATCGTCACTTAAAGGCTCTAAATGCCTGAAGATCAGTGCGGTAACATCATCACTGATTGCCACTTCGATCTGGGGAATATGTTTACGGGCTTCAAGCCCCATAATTAACTGCCCCAGTTGTTCGATCCGCTCACCAACAGAAGCATGTAAAACTTTGCACAGGGAAAGATCAGCTATAAATGAATTAGCTTTTTCTCGAAAACCAACCAGGACCTTACCTTTTTTCTCCACGTACCTGACACCCAGCCTGGCTTTATAACGATAAGCCAGGGTTGGCCCTCGTAGTGGTTTCAAAACAGTCTCAGGCTGAATATTACCAAGATGCTGCAAATGATCCAGTAATGCCTGCTGCTTAAACTGAATCTGAATATCTGCAGCAATATGCTGCAAACTACAGCCACCACATACCCCAAAATGTGAACACTCAGGTTGAATACGATCTTTCGACGGCTTTAGTACTTCCACGGCCTTACCTTCATCGTATTTACTGCTGGTGCGGGTATATTCAAACTGAATTTCTTCACCAGGCAACGCATAATCAATAAATGTGGGCTTGCCCTCGACATGAGCCAGGCCACGACCTTCAGGGGTTAATTTTTCAACCGTTGTCGCAACAGGTTGCCGGGGCAACCTTGAACGACGACGCCTTCTTTTCTGTGACATTCAAATACTCTTATTTAATACAACTGGAAATAATACAAATAATAATCAGGCAGGGAAAACATCGGTTGACAGGTAACGATCACCACGATCACAGATGATAGAAACAATAATGGCATTTTCAACCTGCTGGCTTAACTTCAGAGCTGCCGCAACAGCACCTCCAGATGAAATACCGCAGAAAATACCCTCTTCTGCAGCCAGTCGCCGAGTTGTCACTTCAGCAGACTGCTGATCCACATCCAGGGTAAGATCGACCCTGGATGCTTCAAAAATACCTGGCAAATATTCTTCAGGCCAACGCCTGATACCAGGGATACTGGAACCTTCCTCGGGCTGCACACCAACAATCTGGATAGCCGGGTTTTGCTCTTTCAAATAATGGGATGTGCCCATAATCGTACCCGTAGTACCCATAGCACTGACAAAATGACTAATCGTTCCTTCGGTATCACGCCAGATCTCGGGGCCGGTTCCAATATAATGCGCCATTGGATTATCGGGATTATTAAACTGATCCAGTACCTTGCCCTTGCCTGCCTGCTGCATTTCCAGTGCCATGTCCCGGGCGCCTTCCATACCCTGCTCACGGGTGACCAGTATCAGCTCTGCCCCATAGGCTTTCATGGCTGCACGACGTTCAGCTGTCATATTGTCAGGCATTATAAGTACCATACGA
>JAOUQA010000169.1 GCA_029879605.1 Gammaproteobacteria bacterium | reverse complement strand
ACCCGCCAGATTTTTGATGGTTTTGCCAGTAATGCGGTCATTTCTATTATTGCCGTGATGATTATTGGTGCAGGCCTGGATAAAACCGGTGTTATGTCCAAAGTTGCTTCCTTTATCCTGAAAATAGGCGGATCAACTGAAACCCGTATTATTCCCATTATTTCCAGTACCGTAGGCATCATTTCATCCTTTATGCAGAATGTGGGGGCTGCAGCACTCTTTTTACCGGTAGTCAGTCGTATTTCAGCTCGTTCGGGCCTGCCCATGTCACGCCTGCTTATGCCTATGGGCTTCTGTGCGATCTTAGGCGGTACCGTCACCATGGTTGGCTCCAGTCCGCTGATACTGTTAAACGACCTGATCCAGGCCTCAAACCAGGCGTTACCTGCCGAGCACCAGATGCAGCCCTGGTCATTATTCTCAGTTACTCCCATCGGTCTGGCGCTGGTCGCCAGCGGTATTATTTATTTTGTTATCGCTGGCCGCTTTGTACTCCCTGCCAGTAAAGGTGATGACGGTTCATCCCATGACACAACCGAATATTTTGAAACTATCTACGGTGTGGACTATGACCTGTATGAAGTGACGGTGCCTGCTAACAGCCCGATCACCGGTAAAAGCCTGGAAGAAATTGAAACCGATTTCCCAATTCGTGTGGTTGGTGTCAATAAAGGCGATGGTCTGCGTTTTGGGGTACAAAGTGTCGATCGAAACATTGGTATCGAAGCAGGTACCGTTCTGGGTGTACTGGCCGATGATGACATATTTTCTCATTTTGTCTCTGCCAGCAAAGTAATTGTTAAACCCGAACTGGAAATTTTCGCTGAAGCACTAATACCTTCCAAGGCAGGGATTGCCGAAGTTGTCATTGCGCCCGGTTCATCCTTAATTGGTAAAACTGCCCGGGATGTCTGGATGCGCAAAACCTATGGCCTGTCATTACTGGCCATTCATCGCGGCGGCGAAACCATTACCCGTGAAGGCGGTGGTGTACGTATGACACCTTTTATGGCGGGTGATGCACTAGTGGTTCATACCACCTGGGCAGACCTGGCACATCTTGAAACAGATCGTAATTTCGTGGTTGTAACAACTGAATACCCCCATGAAGAATTACGCCCGCACAAAGTTAAATGTGCCGGCTTCTTTTTTGCCGTTGCCCTGTTCCTGGTGTTATTCACAGACCTACGCTTATCCATCGCCCTGCTGACTGGAGCCATGGGTATGGTTTTAACCAATGTTTTAAGTATCGATGAAGCCTATGAAGCGGTTAGCTGGAAAACCGTTTTTCTGCTGGCCAGCTTAATCCCGTTGGGACTGGCAGTCGAAACCAGTGGAACGGCCGCCTGGATAGCACAGCAGACCCTGTCAGTGCTTGGTGGCGTACCGATCTGGGTTCTACAACTGGCTATTGCGTTACTGGCCACCTTCTTCACCCTGGTTATGAGTAATGTGGGTGCTACCGTATTACTGGTTCCGCTTGCCGTGAATATTGCCATTGGTGCCGGAGCCAATCCTGCGGTTTTTGCCCTCACTGTAGCCATTGCAACTTCAAATTCATTCCTGATTCCAACCCACCAGGTCAATGCATTGATTATGGGTCCCGGTGGTTATCGAGTACCTGACTTTATTCGAGCTGGCGGCATTATGACAATACTGTTTATCCTGGTATCGATGATAATGCTAAATATTATTTTCTAGCTGATAAACAGCAAAAAGCCGGGGTAGACCCGGCTTTTATAAACATAAGCTTGTTAACCTGTGTAGCTTAATCAAATCACTCAGGTACACCCTGCCATAACATCTCATAACCTACTTCGTAGGTTTCTTCACATTTATCAGCCAGTGCACTGAATTTTTCATTAAAAATAGTATCTGCATGAGATGTTTCATGTTGATCAAATGATTGCCAATAAGTCAGTATGGCGATGTGATCATCTGTTGTTCTTTCCTTAGGAGCGACAGAACCTTCATCTGAAATAAATCCAGTAAACTTAAAAACCTGGCCTCCAATAAAACCGCCATGTTCATCACCATAGGTATTTTTTACAACATTACACATTTCGCCAAGCTCCATTTCTACATCTTCGACAGTAACACCTTCCTTCAATTTGACAACATTAAATAACATGACACAACCAAAGGGAATTGTAATGGGATGAAACATAATAACCTCCAGGGGAATAAGATGTCAGTACTATGTATGGGCAAATCCGGGAATTTAAAGTCATGTACAGTATATTTAAACTTTAGATACAGGCTTTTTTAGAATCACGCCTCAATTCGATTATTACCCTGATAATCAAGAAGGCAGGACAGATCACCCACCCTTTCGGGTGACGCAAATACAATGCTTATCCTCAGAACCAGTAGCTTGATATAACAGCAGAGACGTGTCTGCTTTACATTGAAATAGTCAGCTATTAAAACTATATTCAATAGAGACCGTATGATTTCCAGGTCATAATAACAGACATGTTCAGGCTATAAGGATGAAAAAGCAAGTATCAGAAACATCTGCATCAACCATTAATACATCAGATGATCGCTATATTTCTGATCCCGAGTATATTTCAAAAATAATAAACCAGTTTATTCTATCTGAAGACCAGAACAAATCAAATCAGCAGGCATCAAAAGCCCAAAACAGCCAGCAATATAATCGTGATAATGTAATTGATGCTCTAACCAGCCTGCAACTGAGTTTCAAACCAAAATACATTCCCGGACAAACGGTCAATATTAATACCGATGAATTCAAATCCGCCTTAATTAACAGCATGGCAAAAATGGACAAGGTGTCCATACCTAAAACAATGAACCAGATTGATAGCCGAACTATTGATTTTGTTGAAATGATATTTGGTGCCTTCTTACGTGACAAGAATATTTCAGATGCTATTAAAGATCTTTTATTGTCACTCCAGATACCAATCATAAAAACAGCGCTTATCGATAAAAAGCTTTTTAATAATGAGAAACATCCAGCAAGACATGTGCTTAACAGTATTGCCCACATTGGCATAGGCATTGAAACTAAAGACAATCCAACTTACAAAACCATACAGTACATAATTGATCAGCTACTGCATAGCTATGATAGAAATATAGAAATTTTCAAAACTGCTATGACTGCACTAGCCAGACTTGAAAACATAGAAAATAGCAAGCATGAAAAAACCGAAAAAGAAACTCAACATTTAATAAAAATGGAACATGGTCGGCAACTAGTACTTAAGGAACTGCAATATCATACATTAAATATTTCAATACCTGACGCTATCCAGCCACTTATTCTGAGTCACTGGTCCAGCCTGATGTTCAGCCGCCTTATGAATCATGGCAAAGACAGTATCGAATGGAGAGAAGCGATTGGCATACTACGCCTGCTAATGAAGTCCCTGCGCTCTATTGAATCAAGAGACGACTGGATTGCGTTACGTAGCATATACAAGGGCATTGTAAACAGCATTCGATCATCACTTAGCAATACGCTCCAGAACAAGGAAAAAATATTTATTGCAACCAGCAATCTAAACAATTATTTTTTTAAAAAACTATCCGAATCTGAATTTAAATCAGATCCTGACAAAATCAATGATAACGAGACAACACCCGTAAATATTATTGAACTATTTAATGATAAGGAATTTGATGATTTCAGCATAAATCAGACAGAAAGCAGAACAGAGTATTGCAAAGAGTTGCTAACTAAACAATCTGATATCATTAAAATCGGCAACTGGTTTGAGGTATTCACAGACTATAATCATCCCCTGAGACGATTAAAGCTATCCATCTTGATGGAAGACGAGGCCAGGTTAATATTTGTTGATTACATGGGAAACAAAGTCATTGAGAAAAACCTTGAAACATTTATTACCGAACTTAAAAACGACCAGTCAAGACTAATTAATGATCACTCTATATTTGAATATGCCCTTAGCATGGTTATTATCTCAATTGCCGCAAAAAACTAGATAATTTATAGCCGACAGGTATAAAATGGACAGAATAAAAACCTGCATGTTCTACAATATATATTTCAAATAATAATCACCAGGGAGGTTTTATGTTCTCACAAATTATCAAGCTTTTTAGAGTCTTAAGCTCAGAAACCTCTCCCATGCAGATCAGCTCAGCATTTGCTCTTTCAATGGTTACGGGACTTACACCTTTATTAAGCCTGCACAACCTGTTTATAATATTCCTGATTTTTATATTCAGAGTTAATGTAGCAGCATTTTTGCTGGGTACGGCCTTTTTCTCAGCCATTGCCTATCTACTGGATCCGGCTTTCCACCAGTTAGGGCATTCAATTCTGACTCATAGCGCACTGACTGACACCTGGACTGCCCTGTACAACATAACAACAGGGAGACTATCAGGATTTAATAATACTATTGTCATGGGCAGCCTGGCTGTTTCATTAATCGCCCTGCTCCCAGTACTTATTATTTCAAACATATTGATTAAATATTATCGCCAGCATTTTATGGATTATTTAAATCAATCAAGATTATTTCGCCTGGTAAAAAGCAGCAAGATTCTAACTCGCCTGGTTTCAATGGCTGAATAAGGACTTAAATATGAACGCAATTCGTTGGCCTGGTTTCATCGCCTTCCTGGTATTTATAATTATAATAACTGGCGGCTGCTGGTTATTCGCAGAAAGCATTGCTGAATCAATCGCTGAATCTACTTTAACAGACCTGAACGGTGCTAAGGTCGATATTGAGTCAGTTGATCTCAAGTACTCACCTCTCAGTATCACAATTAACGATATCCAGGTAACTGACCCTGATAAGCCAATGACAAATATGTTACAGATTGGTCGCGCCAGTTTCGCGCTCTCGTTTGGTGATTTATTACTTAAGAAACTGGTAATTGATGAAATGGCAATTAACAAAATCCAGGTTGATACGCCAAGAAAGAAATCTGGCGCCGTTAAAAAACTTGTCACTGAAAAAAAGACAGCTAAGCCAGCAGATGACTCTGCCATTGACTTTATTATCCCTGACCTTGACCTGCCAGATGTCGATGATATTTTAAACAGGGAGAAACTCCAGTCTGAATCACTGGTAACAGACCTTAACCAGGATCTTGAGACCACCCAGGACAACTGGGACAGAATCAGTAAGGATATTAACAACCAGCAACGCTGGAATGAATACCAGTCCAGGTATAATAAAATCAAGCAGGATTTTAAAGGTGACACACAGAGCAAACTGGCAGCCCTGAAAGATGCAAAAGCCTTAAAGGATGATTTAAACAGGGAAAAAACCAGTATACAAAAAGCACGTAAACAGTTTAGTGAAGACAACAGGCGTCTCAGTGATAAATTTAAAGCAGTCAAGCAGGCCCCTGGAGACGATGTCAAACGACTCAGAGAAAAATATGGCATCGGAAATATGGATGCACAAAACATCACCCAGTTGCTATTTG